>CBFGJU010000114.1:0-3618 GCA_965649155.1 Caldifarciminota bacterium
CTTCTCTCCACTGGCAAAGGCAATGGGTTCGGTCTCAAGTTCAAGGGAATCATAGCCAACGAAGGACTGCGGTTGGCCGGAAGAAAACTCCCACCGGGGCAGTTGCAACTTGAAACCGGAGGCCTCGCGCGCCCTCGCTCTCTGCTCCCCAAGGCTCTCGTGAAATCCCTGCCAGTCAACCGAGAGGCCGGATTGCCGGGCGTAATCTTCCACGAGATCAAGGGGAACGCCATATGTATCATACAAGGTGAAAGCATCCTGGCCTGAGACAACGCCGGCGCCGGCGGACCTGTCAAGAACCTCCATTATCCGAGGCATGGCCCGGGCTATGCCCTTAAGGAATCTGTCTTCCTCAGACCTTATGAGCTCGGCTATCTCTCCGGATTTCTCGGCAACCGATGGGTATGTTTCGCCCATCAGATCAGCGACAACGGGAACGAGCCTGTGTAGAAGCGGTTCGGAAACCCCTATCCTCTGCGCGAAGGAGTGCGCCCTGCGCAGGATTCGCCTGAGGACATAGCCCCTTCCGTAGTTTGAGGGATAAATGCCGTCCGCTATGCAAAAAACCAGGGCCCTGGAGTGATCCGCTATTACCTGGTGGGCTGGCTCGCGCTTGACGCCGGTGAGGTCCTCAATTGCCTCTATTATGGGCGCGAAAAGGTCTGTCTCGTAGTTTGAGCTGACGCCCTGAAGGACAGCCGCCATGCGCTCAAGACCTGCGCCGGTGTCTATGTTCCTTTTGGGCAAGGGGGTGAGGGTTCCGGATTCATCCTTGAAGAACTGCATGAAAACCAGGTTCCAGAGCTCAAGGAATCGGCTACCCGGTTGACCGGGATCGGTCTGGGATGGGTCAGATTCGGGGCCAAAGTCATAGTGGATCTCGGAACAATAACCCACAGGCCCGACATCCCCCATCTCCCAGAAATTGTCCTTCTCGTCAAGCCGGAAAACCCTCTCCGGGGGGAGTCCGACCTCACCGCGCCAGACATCATAAGCCTCATCGTCATCGCGGAAAACCGTGGCGACGAGCCTTTCGGCAGGGATGCCATAGACACCGTTAACAAGTTCCCACGCCCAGCTTATGGCCTCGCGCTTGAAGTAGTCGCCAAAGGAGAAGTTGCCGAGCATCTCAAAGAATGTGTGGTGCCGGGGAGTGAAACCGACCTGGTCAAGGTCGTTGAGCTTGCCGCCGGCCCTCATGCACTTCTGGACGGAAACAGCCCTTTGGAACGGCGACTGCGAGAGACCCATGAAATATGACTTGAACTGGTTCATGCCCGCGTTCGTGAAGAGGATGGTTTCATCCGGCGGGAGCAAGGAGGACGAGGCCACGACCTCGTGTCCACGCTCGGAGAAAAACCGAACAAATTCCTCTCTGATCTTGCGCGCGGGCCAGTTCACTCTCATATTTTAACGCGGCCAGGCAAGGAAAATCAAGGATCGCGGGGTTCAAGGACAACGGGAAAGGGCCGCGAGAGCTCTGGCGAAGTGCTCGGCAAGAGAGGTGATGTTGCGCTTGATCTCTGGGTTTCTGAAAAAAGCCGAGCAAAAGCGTTACGGGGACAGGGGCGCGAGGAGAATCCGTGTCCTGGCAAGACACGGTAGCAAGGGTGTTTTCTCAAGGATCTGGCACTACTGAGTTGGTATTTTCTCGCCAGATTCTATCTTTCCAATATACTCATCCAGTAGCGCGTCAAAGAACTCGTTGGCGTTTTTTATCTGCTCCTCGGTCATGTCTTCCTTGAAATATGTTAGTTCCCGCGCCTTTCTGAAATCAGCGAGGGCGCCCTCGGTGTCTCCAGTAAAGTAGCGCATGGCACCGGTGATGTAACGGAGCTCCTTGGCTATGCCCTGGTTCTCCGGTTTCTTCAACATCTCCTCCGCCAGGGCGAGGGCCTTCAACCTCGCGGCTTTTGCCTCATTTGACCTGCCGGCCGCGTCAAGGTGATAGGCTTTCACCCTGTAGAACTCGCACCAGAAGTAATCATCCCTGCCGAGAACCTGATATACCTTCTCCGCTACCTCAAGCCTGTCGGTCATGGGGATATCGGAATAGCTCTTGTATTTGCCGGAGAGCTTCACATCCTTGAGCGTGGCCCTGATGTCGTCCTTTTTGTCATCCGGGATTTTCTCAAAATCCCACATGTATGCTGTGAGATTGCACTTCCCGCATGACCAGAGGACAAGGGCGTCTGTTTTGGGCCAGAAGATGAGCTGGTATTTGGATGGCCACTGGTATATGTAGGTGCCGTAGCTGCCGATGGAATAGAGGGTGTTCTTTGTCCCGCAAAGGGGGCAGGTTATCTCCTCCGGAAACCATGTCGTCGCGAACGCGAACCCCGCGCTCGCGGCGATCATCGCGAGGGAAAGCAAAAGATGTTTCATGTCCATGGGTAAATTATAACCCACTCCCCGCACGAAATCCTTCCCGCGCGTTTTTTTGGACTGCGAGCGTAGCCGCAACCGTGATTAACAAAAGCCCAGGCAAATATAACTCCCAAAGAAATCTCGTGGGCACGAATTCCCTTATAGCCTCGGCTCCGCCTGGAAGGAGCCTGAACCCATCAAGGGTGAAGGAAAGGAGGCACGCGAGCGCGCCTGTTCCTGCGAGAACCCGTTCGGTTGTTCCTATTCTCATATCTCCCCTGCGGTTTCCCAGCCACAGCAAGATTCCAGAGAACACGGCCAGGACGAGCGCTATGAGCGCTGGTGCTATCCACGGCCCGAGCCAGACCACGGGCACCAGGAACAACACATCCCAATCCAGCCACCCGGCCGGCCAGTTCAGGAACAGCTTTAGCCAGACATAGTAGAAGATGTCCCAGACCCCGAATGCGAAGCAAAAAGCCAGGAATCGTCTGATGCCTCCCTTTTCGGATAGCGCGGCCACGGCCGACAGCATCAGGATTGTAGCTATTTCTCGCCCCACCTCAATTTTCGCCACAAAAGGGTCAGCCAGCTTCATTGGGAACGAGAAGCCCTCCGGGTAATAAAGCCTTCTTAGATAGACGACTATTGCACCTTCAAGGTAGGCCATTGCGACCGAGAACGCGGCGAGCGCGCCCAGCCTCATTCCCGGATGTAGTCCTCTCTCCATATCGGTTCCGTTAGCTCAGAAAACCTCCTTTCGTATTCCCTCAGGAGAGCCTCGTTTTCCGGATTCTCCAATAGCTCTCTCGCCCCCTCGTCCGAGGGCCTTGCCCCGTGGTTTTTCACGAGCCTCTTCAGCATGGGAAAGTGATCCCTTATCGCGCACGGCGCGAGCCAGTTCCCATGATCGCGAGGCTCGGTCTTCCCGTAGCCATAGGCATCGTGCCATCGCCTGATTGCCCTGAAAAACCGAGAGTCATACGCGTCCGTTATTGTCCCGCCGTTCGCGTATATCTCCCGGAGGTTCGCGCCAGCATAGGGCACGAAAACGCACGGATAGACATCCGCGTTCCAGTCTATGTAAAGGTATCCCGTGTGTCTGCCGCCTGATATGCACCCCCCGGAAACCGTGCCCTGGTTCCAGAAATCCATCAGAAAGTAGCCTTTTCCCCTTATCACCTCCCAGCCGCGTCTCCACATCCAGAGGCGTTCCTGTGGCGATGGCATCAGGTTCATGTCCACCCTTCT
>CBFGJU010000115.1:0-3616 GCA_965649155.1 Caldifarciminota bacterium
CGGTCAATTGTTTGAGTTTCCCCTGGCGAGGCGCCAGGGTCTAGCCAGCGAGGCGCCAGGGTCTAGCCAGCGAGGCGCCAGGGTCTAGCCAGCGAGGGCGCTCCGGTTTTTTAACGAGTAATAAGAAACCAGCAACTACAACGCGGCCAGGACGAACCTGAGAATGTCCCTTATGGAATTGATGTTTGTCATCATCAGGAGCCATATGGCCACAGATGCACCCAGGCCGGCCCCTAACCAGGTGACCGCGTCCCAGCCGACCTCGGCAAGGCTTGGTCTGCAGGCCCTTATTTTCTCAATCACCCGGCCCGGCAGATCCGGCGGCATCTGGGGGAACGAGAGCACGGCATCCAGCCTGCGGTATATCTCCAGCTCTCTGCGGCAGGCAGGGCAAGCCTCAATGTGTTCCAGGAGCTCCGCGGGGTCATCCAGCAATCCCGCGAGATACTCCGGTATCCTATCCCTGGCTTCCGAGCAGTTCATCCTCTTTGCCTCTCAGCGCTTCGCGCAGTTTTTTCCTGGCCCTGAACATTATAACACGGACATTGCTCTCGGTTAAACCGAGAATTTCGCCTATCTCCCCAGCTGAAAACCCTCCCTTGTAATGCAGATTGAGCGTTTCACGCTCTCGCTCGTCAAGCGCTCTCATGGCCTCATCCAGGATCATGCCCTTGCGGTCAGGGATCTCCGATGGCTCCTGAACATCATCCATGCTGTCAGTCAGCCTTCTTGACCTGCGCCTCGCCATGTCAAGAGCGCAGTTTCTGGCTATTGAGTATAGCCAGGTTGAGAAGCGGGACTGGCCCCTGAAACCCCTGATGCCCATGTAGGCCCTGAGAAACGCTTCCTGCGAGGCGTCCCTCGCGGCCTCTGCGTCCTCAAGAACTGCGTAGGCCGCGGCAAACACCATGCGCGAGTATCTCATGACCAGCTCCTCAAATGAAGGCGCATGACCCCTTTTTGCCTTCTCAACCAGCCGTTCATCATCCACCTGTATATTATGACGCTCAGGGGCGCGGTTTCGTTACAGCTGGGCCGAAATTGATCCCGGAGATTAAAATATGCCAGTTATGCTACTGATTTCTTTCCTGCTTTCCCTTAACCTGTCCATCCCGGAGTGGAGCCTTTCCATCAGGGGCGGATTCGCGGCCGCGAGGAAACTCAATGGCGAGGAACCAGGGCTTTCCTCCTGGAAGGGCCACGCGCCCTTTCCCGTTGATTCCCTGGATTCGGTTGCTTACCACTACGATGAAAGCTTTGCCATCACCGCGGAGGCTGAGGCAGGCTACCGGGGATTCTGGTTGGGGGTTTGCCTGGGTGGAGGCGCCGGAAACGGATTCGTTGATGACGGTGCTGACCAGGTCTTTGGCTTCACCAATTACCATTTTGCTAAACTGGGCCTCGGCCTGGGCTATGACCTAAGGATGATGTGGCCCTTCGCGGCCCACCTCGGCCCTTTTGTCCATGGTGGCCTGCTCAGAACCGGAGTCAGCCACACCTACACCTTTCAGGTTGATACGACCGTTTCCCGCGATGGATCTCTCGGTTATACCTGCGTAGGAATCAGGGCGAGAATCCCCTGGGTCGTAGTCTCCTATTCGCATCCACTAAGCAGTGGAGGGATAAACAAAATGCTCGTTTCGGTCGGGAACACAACACGCGGAGAGGGGGATTCCCCTCCGGCCGTGTATCTGGGGGCTTACTACGACCAGTCCTGGAACGGCCGGAACGACTTCTCAACTGTGGGTTGTCTCCTGTCGGTTTTCGGGCCTGGAAAGTAATTGCCCGCCGGCGAGGGCATTCCCTATAATAATGGCCTTCCGGAGCGATAACCATGAACTTCAAGGGGAAAAACATCCTTATTCTTGGTGGAACGGGCCTGGTCGGCAGGATAATAGCCGAGAAGGCCCTGGCGCTTAAGGCGGCCCGGGTTGCCATAGTTGGGCTTTACGAGCACGAGATAACCGAAACCTTTGAGCTCTTCGGTCTGAAGCCCGCTCGCGAGAAAATTGACGGCGTTCCCTGCTACCGCAAGGGCAGGCTCACCGGCTTCTGGGGAAACATGTTCGTGAGAACGGAGTTCAAGGACAAGGCAAGGCCCGAGCTCCTCGGAGACCAGAAGGCCCGCCGGATCCTTATAGAGGACACCTACCTCCAGATCAACGATGACATCCTTCGCGCCTCCTACCTTTATTGGTTATTCAAGCAGACCAGGCCGCACATCGCCTATGACTCTGTCAACACCGCTACCGCCCTCGCATACCAGAATGTCTATGACGCCGCGCTTGACCTCTATGAGGAGATAAAATCTGGGAAGGATGTGAAGGAGGACGCGGAACGGTTCCTCCTCACTGCCTACACACCCCAGCTGGTAAGGCACATGGAGATACTCAAGGCCGCGATGAAGGAAGCGGGAACAGAGCTCTATGTCAAAATAGGGACAACCGGAACCGGCGGAATGGGCTGGGACATACCATACACCCACTCCGAGGACAGGCCCTCGCGCGTGCTCCTCTCAAAGAATGCCATGGCCGGCGCGCAGAGCCTCCTTTTTCTCATAATGTCAAGGGCAGGAGACGCTCCGGGTATAAAGGAGCTCAAACCGGCCGCGGCCATAGCCTGGCAGGGCATAGGCATTGGCGAGATAGCCAAGGGTGGCAAACCCATAAGGATATGCGACAGCAAAACCCCCCTCGCGCTCTCCGGTGCGAAGAGCTTCGCGGATGTCCTGGAGTCTAATAAGCCCGCCATGAGCGAGGAATCCCTGAAATCAGTCTATATTGACACGGGCGAGAACGGGCTTTTCTCCCTGGGCGAGTTCGTCGCGCTCACAGCGCTTGACCAGATGGAGTTCATAACCCCGGAGGAGATAGCGGACTACGCCATATACGAATCCCTGGGTCAGAACACGGGCAGGGATGTCATAGACGCGCTTGAGGGCGCGGTCATGGGCCCTACATACAGAGCTGGGCTCCTCAGGGATTCCGCTATAGCCAGGCTACTCGCGCTTGAGAAGAAGAACGATTACTATCCCTCGGTTGCCTTTGAGATACTCGGCCCGCCCAGGCTGACAAAGCTCCTCTACGAATCCTACATCCTGAAGGAGATATACGGAGACATGAGAAAGGTGGTTGCCTCGGATCCAAAGGACATCTCAGCCGCCATGTCCCGGTTCCTCAGCGAGAACGACAAGGTCAGAAAGGCCGCGCTTTCCGTCGGGATACCCGTTCTCCTTCCCGATGGCAAGCTTCTGGCTGGTCCGCACATTGTCATACCTCTTCCGAGGGAGAGGAAACTCCCCCCCACACCCGCCAACATCAACAGGTGGGCATATGCGGGTTGGATTGACACCAGGCCGGAGAACGCGGAGGCCTGGAAATCACGCCTTGAGGCCATAATCAAGGACGCGAAGGCCAGGGCCCGTAGGCTGAGGCGCGGCCTGGCCGGCTCTTCTCGCGAGGACAGAAGGTTTCTCAACCCCAGGACCCTGAGCGTTGATTACTCGGTCAACCCCGGCGAGATAGTCGCGTGGGTGTTCATCAACGAGGAGAAGGGAAAGAGAACCAGAAGATAGGATAGGGCAGTTCCAGATCAGGACAAGATAAAAAACAATCAG
>CBFGJU010000116.1:0-3610 GCA_965649155.1 Caldifarciminota bacterium
ACTTTGCTCTTACCTGCTAATCGGTTTCTGGTATGAGAAGAAGTCCGCGGCCGACGCCGGCAAGAAGGCCTTCATCGTCAACAGGATAGGCGACGCGGGGTTCCTCCTGGGAATGTTCCTTCTGTTCACGACTTTCGGAACCCTGCGGTTCACGGAGCTCTTCCCGCTGATCCACGAATCTCACGCCGCAACGGGAATACTGCTGGCCGCGGCCCTCCTGCTGTTCCTGGGCGCGGTCGGGAAATCAGCCCAGTTCCCCCTGTATGTCTGGCTTCCGGACGCTATGGAAGGCCCAACCCCGGTCTCAGCGCTCATTCACGCGGCAACAATGGTCACCGCGGGTGTCTACATGGTGGCGAGGTCATCCGCGCTATACTCCGCGGTTCCGCTGGCGGGCTACATCGTAGCGAGCGTGGGTGCTATTACAGCCATATTCGCCGCTTCCATGGCCTTGGTCAACAACGACATAAAACGGATACTGGCATACTCAACGGTTTCCCAGCTGGGATACATGTTCGTGGCGGTTGGCTTGGGAGCCTATGCCGCTGGCATTTTCCACCTCTATACCCACGCTTTCTTCAAGGGACTCCTGTTTCTGGCGGCTGGTTCGGTGATGCACGCGGCCGGGGGAGAGCTTGACATCCGGAAGATGGGAGGCCTCGCGAGGAAGGCCCCGCAGACAGCGGCTCTGTTCATAATCGGCAGTCTCGCGCTCGCGGGCATCCCACCCCTCGCTGGGTTCTTCTCAAAGGACGAGATACTCCATGCCGCGGCCGCATCAGGACACACCTGGATATGGATCCTGGGAACGGTAACAGCGTTCATGACCGCTTTCTACATGTTCAGGGCTGTGTTCCTGGTCTTCGTTGGCAAACCACGGGACGAGGGCTTATACGCCCACGCGCACGAGTCGCCCTGGACCATGACCGTGCCCATGTGGTTTTTGGCCGCAGGCGCGGTTGCCGCGGGCTGGGTCGGGCCTCTGTATCACTCGTTCGTGGCTCCGGTTTTCTCCCTGGCCCACGCGGAGCACGGGGTTGAGGTCAACGCGACGACCCTGATGATCATCTCGGTCTCGGTTGCTGTTCTCGGGATCCTGGTGGCCGGTTTCATGTATTGGGTTCCGGGATTCAGGAACCGAATCCTGGGCCTCGTGGCGAGACCGGTATACATCATCCTCCACCGGAAATACTGGGTTGATGAGATATACGACTGGATCATCGTGAAACCCCTGTATTACCTGTCATTATATCCTCTCTACAAAGGGTTTGACACATACATCATAGACAGGGGCCTTGTTGATGGGACAGGCTGGCTGGCCAGGGCTGGCGGAAAGCTCACCCGTGCCCTCCAGCGTGGAAACACCAGGACATACGCCCTGCTGATGCTAGCGGGCCTGGTCCTGATATTCTACCTGGTTCTTCTCAAATAGGAGGCGAAAAATGGCTTTGCTGACCGCTATCATACTCTTTCCCCTGGCCATGACCCTGCCCGTGTTCTTCATGCCGGAGAGAGCACGAAAAACCCTCTGGGTCTATGCCATTATCGTTTCGGGCCTTGAGTTCATCCTCTCGCTGGGCCTCCTGTGGTGGTTTGACCTCCGCAGGGCCGCGGAGTTCCAGTTTTACGGAAAACTTGACTGGCTTCCCGCGATAGGCTCTTCTTTCCAGGTGGGCATAGACGGGATGTCCCTCCTCCTTATCCTGCTCACAACCCTTCTGGCATTCCTGGGATTCCTATCCTCCACCAGATACATAGAGACAAAGCGCAAGGAATACATAATCTCCATGCTGGTCATGGAGGCCGCGATGGTGGGGGTTTTCTCCGCGCTGGATACCCTGGTATTCTTCGTTTTCTGGGAGGCCATGCTCGTCCCCATGTATTTCCTGATTGGCGTCTGGGGACACGAAAACAGGCTCTACGCCGCTTTCAAGTTCATCCTGTATACCATGGCTGGCTCTGTTCTACTCCTGGCGGCAATAATCTGGCTCTACATCCAGTTCGGGACATTTGACCTGGTGGCCCTGACCCATGCGACAAGAGGGCTCCCGCTCTCCGCGCAGGAGATCCTCTTCCTCGCCATGACCGTAGCTTTCGCGATAAAGGTTCCCCTGTTCCCGTTCCACACATGGCTTCCCCACGCGCACGCTGAGGCGCCCACGGCTGGCTCGGTTCTGTTGGCTGGCGTCTTGCTAAAGATGGGAGTCTATGGGCTTCTCAGGTTCTCCTTCCCAATGTTTCCAGAGGCCGCGAGGGTATTCGCGCCCTGGCTCGCGATACTCGCCCTGGTGGGAATAACCTATGGCGCGCTCATGACCTGGGTCCAGACCGATCTGAAACGGCTCATCGCATACTCCTCGGTAGCGCACCTCGGGTTCATCGTGCTGGGCGCGGCATCGGCCAACCAGTGGGGGCTTCAGGGAGCCATGATACAGATGGTGAACCACGGGCTTTCAACAGGCGGCCTGTTCTTTATCGCCGGGATGCTCTACGAGCGCAGGCACACCCGCGAGCTCAGCGCTTTCGGCGGCCTGGCAAAGGCAGTGCCAAGGTTATCCGTTCTCTTCGGGATAATAATGCTCTCGTCGGTCGGCCTGCCTGGACTGAACGGGTTCGTGGGCGAGTTCCTGGCCCTGGTTGGCGCTTTCAGGTCAAACATCGTATGGGCAGTGTTTGGAGCGGTCGGGATAATCCTGGCCGCGGTTTATCTGCTGACCATGTTCCAGAAGGTCGTTTTCTCAAAGCTGGATAAGGACGAAAACGCCAGAATGCGCGATCTTTCACTCCGAGAGATCCTGGTGCTATCGCCCCTTGTCCTCTTTATCCTCTGGATAGGCATCTACCCCCAGACCTTCCTGAGATACACGGAGCCGGTCTCCGAGAGGATAGCCCAGGCAGTAAACACGCAAACGCCATCCGAGGAAACAGGGCCGCCGGAAAAAACCGAGGGAACCGGCCTTGCGCCTGAGAACGCTGATCCGGAAAAATCAGCGCGGCTACTCCCTGAGGTTTTTCCCGGAGCAAAAAGGGAGGTGAGCCATGACTGATCTCTACCTGGTAATTCCCGAGCTGGGGCTAGCGGGGTTCGCGCTGGCATATCTAATAGTTGGGCTTCTGATAAAGCGCTGGCGCTGGCTACTTGGGATATTTACCCTGGCCGGCCTCGCGGGGCTTTTCGCCGTGAGTCTTGCTTACCTTACAGTTTCCGGGACAGCCTTCGGGATGCTCATGGTGTCCCCGTTCGGCAGGCTCCTTGACCTGGTCTTTGCGGTTGCCGCGGTTATCTCCCTGCTCATATACCTGGACATGCGGGATCTGCCATACGAGGGCGGGTTCTTCCTGCTCACCGGAACCCTCGGCGCAATGCTCCTCGCGAAGTGCATTGATTTCGTTATGCTACTCTTGGCGCTGGAGACCCTCTCGTTCTCCCTGTATGCGATGGTCGGTCTCAGAGGCACCAGGCGAGACGCGGAGGCAGGGATAAAGTATTTCGTTCTGGGCGGTTTCAGCTCCGCTTTCCTGGTCATGGGGATAGCCCTCCTGTATGCGCTTACGGGAAGCTTCGCTTTCTCGTCGGTTGCAGTGGCTTTTGCCATGCCGGGCCACAACA
>CBFGJU010000117.1:0-3604 GCA_965649155.1 Caldifarciminota bacterium
CTTCTGGATCTGAGTCAAGTAAAGATTATCAGGACAAGTAGGGGCAGGCCCCCGTGCCCGCCCAGGGATTAAAGCTTCATGAGGTTCTTCGGCTTCCCGTTGTCATCCTCAAGGCCCGCTGGTTCGCCAGCGATGAGCCTGTAGACCTTTCCTTCCTTGGCTCCGAGCCTTTTCTTATATTCCTCCCCGCCCCTGCCAAAGTCCAGCCAGGAGAAGCCGCGTTCAATAGCGTTCTCGGTTATGCTCTTGAGAAGCAGGATGCCCGCGGACAGCTCCGCGCCAACCGCGCCCTCCGCGCTCATGTAGATGAAGACCGTCTCGCGGTTCTCAAGTACGAGGTGTCCAGCGACCCTCGCTCCATCAACCCTTATGTAGTAGAGTTTGCAACTGCCCTCTTTTGCCGCGAGTGGCATGACCTCCTTGAGAAACGCTTCCCTTGCCGGGCTCAGGAACTCCTTCTTTTCCCGCGACTCCGCGACGAACATCCACATGAGTTCATCAAGGTTCTCCGAGACATCCATGGGTTTCTCAAGGCATTCAACCTCAACCTCATGACTACGGGTGAGCCTGTCTTCCCTCTTGAGAAGGGATTTCCTGTCCTCTGGCCGCAGAACCGTGTATAGAAACTCATCCGGATTCTTGGGGAGCTTTATTGCCAGGTGGGATGAGATCATTTTGCTCTGGCCTCCAAGTGCGTGTTCCAGGGCCAGAAGGTTCGGAGAATTTCCCCTGATGGGTTCAAGCACAACCCCGAACCTGTCTCCTCCCATGAATTCCCTTATGGTTTCGGCTATCTTGCTGATGGCCTCTGTCCTGGTCTCGGGCGCGAGAACGAGATCAGCATAGTCCGTCAGTCTTCCGTCAACAGCGAAACGAACCGTGTTCCCGCCGGACACTATGGACAGGGGCGCTATGCCGACAAGCCTGCCCCGTTCCCTCAGAGAAATCAGGAAGGAGAGCCTCTCTCCGCCGAAATACTCGTATGAAAGCCCGACCCACAGGGGCATCAAAAATGGGCTGGTTTCGCCTGTCCGGGCAAGAAGCTCCCTCCATTCCGGAGCAAGTAGCCAGTAGTCAGCCGGATCAGCGTGGACCTCCGCGACTATCTCTTTTGCCAAAGCTTTTCCTCCTTTTATCTCCCAGCAATGCAATCGGACAGGGAGAAAAACAACCTCCCCCCAAAGCGCGATGCTCTTTACCGGGCACGGTTCCTCTCAAGGCACATCCTCCATATCCTGAGGGTGTCTTGCCTTGTCATGCTTGAAAGGCTCCAGTCATAGAGGTTCCACAGATCGTCGTTGAGCTCGGCGATCTCCTCCTCCCTTATACCAAGATCGGACAGAGAGGATGGGAGCTCCACCTCCTCTATCCAATTCATTATGTCTTTCCTGAAATCCCCGGCCCAGAGGAGATCAAGTCGTTCGCCCCTTCCCGGGTATGCCTCATACATCCACTCCAACCATCCAGGGGTCAGCGCGGCGAGGCCTGACCCGTGGGATACCTCGTCGTGCCTGCCGGAGAGGACATGCTCAAAGGAGTGCTGGGTGAACCCGCCTCCTCGGCCGAGGTTGGTGAGCTGGGTTATTGCCAGCGATGAAGCAAGGGCAAGGGATTCCCTCGCATGGAGTTCCCTCAAATCACGGTTCAGCCTCCTGGCTCCGACAACGGTCTCTTTCATGAGCGCGACAGCCAGAGCGTCAGCGACAGAGCTCTCGCCCAGGCCGCCGAACCACCGGTCAAGCACATGAGAGAGGATGTCAGCCGCGCCATCCATGGTGGGTTTGCGCGGAAGGGTGATGGTCGTGAGGGGGTCCCAGAGGGCTATCCTGGGCTGGATGTGAGGGGAACCAACGCCTATCTTTTGTCCGAGCTCTGGCTTTGAGATTACCGCGCCTCCGCCCATCTCAGAGCCAGACGCGGCGACAGTGGGAACCGCCATGAGAGGAAGGGCTTTTGTTATGGGCCTCGCTTCTGTCACGAAATCCCAGGCCTTGCCTCCTTCGGCCGCGACTACCGCGGCGAGCTTCGCGCAGTCCATCACCGAGCCTCCTCCGAGCGCGACGACGAACTCAGCCTCCGTGGCCCTCGCGGCCGCGCCTGCCTCATCAGCCTCGCTGTCCCGCGGATTAGGGGAGACGCCCTCGTAGACCGAGCAGGAAACCCCTGAGGCGTCAAGGCTCTCAAGAATGGTATCAAGATACCCGTGCTCTCGGGCTGAACCCCTTCCTATCATCACCAGACACCTCTCGCCGAGCTCGCGGGCCCAGCGGCCTGCCTCTCTCAGTCGTCCCTTTCCGAAAACCAGTCTCGTCCTGAGGGTGAAAACAAATTCTTTCATCCGAGTCAGCTGATATTCTAACTTTTTTGCCGTGGACGATCAAGTTCTGGATTGAGAACCCCGAAAACCCGCGCGTGGGTTTCCGGTCCCCTTGGCAAAATAGCAAAGACCGGATTTCCCCGACGCCAAGGTAGCCATCACGCAGGGACAATAAATGAATTGCCATGGCATCCAGTAGCCGATCCGGCAGGGTCGCGCTCGGGCGATCCGTTGAGCGCGCTCACAGCAAGGATTCCATGACTTCTCTCATACCCCTGGCCACCGAGACAGAGGAGTATTTCTGTCGGCCAAGCTCAGCCAGAAAGTCCCTGTCCCACTCGCGCGAAAGGGCCTTTTCCATCGCGGCGCGAATTCCCTGTGTGGTCGCCTCCTCCACGAAGTAGCCCTGGACCCCTTCCTCTATCAAATGCCGCGGCTTCCACATTACAACAGGTAGGCCCGTTTCCAGGGCCTGCTTTATTGCAACTGATGTCCATGTCCAGACCCCGAGGTCCGCCGCGTTGAAGAGGGGCCGGAGTTCCTCCTGAGGAAGGAAAGGCATCCCGATGAAACGCTGGCCGAGCTTCTTCCTGGCCATTTCCGAGAGCTCCGCGCAATACGGGTCGCGCTCCAGAATGCCCACGAGTATGAGGGTCACTCCGAGGCTCGCGGATGCCTCAACCAGGGCCTCGTATCCCTTGTAGGCGGTGACCCTGGCCGCTGATATGACCAGGGGACCGGAAACCCCCAGCTTGGCCCTCGCGCTCTCGCGCTCGGCAGGATTGTAGTAAAAAACATCCTCGTCAACCGGCAGGAACACCCTGCGGACGCTCACCTCCCTTCCGAGCAAATCTGACAGGAAGGCCGCGCTCTCGTCCTTGCTCACGAAAACAGCACGAGACCTGCTGAGAACTCTGCCATAAACCCAGCGCTTCAGGATGGCCTTTAGGCCCCTAACCGGCATGTGCTCGCCTATCTGCGCGAAAAGGGCCGCGCCCTGATCGCCGAAAACAAAGGGATAGAAAGGAAGCCCCTTTGTGGGAGCGATTGCGAGGATAGCCTCGGGGCCTATGGTTGAGATGGCTCTGGATACCCTCATGGGATCCGGCAGTGCCATGTTCCCTATGCTTACCGAAGGAAGCCGGATGACATTCAGATTGTCCTCGTCCGGTCCCCCGAACCTCTTTTTGCCCACGAACCTTCTCGCGGAGGGAGCGACCAGGTCAGAGGTTATCACCCAGGTGTTCACGCCAATTCTGGAAAATCCTCGCGGGAGTATGGCTTCCG
>CBFGJU010000118.1:0-3591 GCA_965649155.1 Caldifarciminota bacterium
CGGTGAGACCAGCAGGCCCACCTCCAACTATTGCAACCTTCTTACCATTTTCCTTGAAGTTCTCTGGCATTGGAAGCACGAACTCACCAGCGTGATCCGCTATGAACCTCTTGATTCCGGGCATGTTCAGGGGGGCGTCAACCTTGCCCCTCGTGCACGCGTCCGTGCAGGGATGTGTGCAAACCCATCCGCACAAGGAGGGTAAGGGATTGTCCCTGAGGACAACATCAAGGGCCTCGGCGAACTTGCCCTCCTTTACCATCATCATGTATCCGTAAGCATTCTGGTGAATGGGGCATGCGGCCTGGCATGGCGGATAACCCAGACGTTCTATAACGAACTTGTTGGGAACTGCCTGGGGGAAAGGCCTGTAGGTAGCCTTGCGCTTTCCGAGGTTCTCATCAAAGTCCGAGGGTATCTCAACGGGGCAGACCTTGGCACATTCGCCACAAGCCGTGCACTTCTCCAGATAGAGGTGCCTGGATTTCTTGAGCACCTTTGCCTTGAAGTTGCCAACATATCCCTCAATTTCCTTGAGCTCCGAGTAGGTCAAGAGCTCAATATTGGGATGAGTGCCGGCCTGCGCCATCTTTGGCGTCAGGATGCATGCGGCGCAGTCAAGGGTCGGGAAGGTCTTGTCAAACTTGGCCATGTGGCCGCCAATACTGGGTTCGCGCTCAACCAGGTAGACCTTCTTCCCCGCATCGGCCATAACAAGCGAAGCATGAATTCCCGCTATACCTCCACCGAGAACAAGGACATCGGGGTTGACATCAACCCTCTTGCGCTCAAGGGGTTTGTGGGCTGCGACGCGACGCACGGCCGCGGCAACCAGGGCCTTTGCCTTCTCGGTGGCTTTGGCCGGTTCGGTCGCGTGGACCCACGAGACATGCTCGCGGATGTTGACATGGGTGTAAAGGTAGGGGTTAAGTATGCCGCCTTCCTGTATTGCCTGCCGGAAGGTGTGCTCGTGAAGGAGCGGAGAACACGATGCCACGACGACACGCTCAAGGTTGTGTTCCTTTATCTCAGCCTTGATCATCTCAAGGCCAGGATCAGAACACATGTATTTGTAGGTCTTTGCGAGCACGACGCCGGGCAGTTTTCCAGCAAATTCGGCCACTGCCTCAACATCAACAACATTAGCTATGTTAAGCCCGCAGTGGCAGATGTAGACCCCTATCCTCGGCAGTTTTCCGTTTCCTTTCTCGCTCATCGCTTGCTCCTTTTATATCATGGCGGGCTTATAGATCAACTGGCCAAATCCGAGATTGGACTTCTCAATCCCGAGGGCCATGCCTATAGCCTGCGTGAAGTAAAGGATGGGGAATCGGGGATTACCGCCCTCCCAGACCTTCATCTTCCCCTGGAAGCACTCAAGATTGAACTGGCAAAGAGGACAGGCTGTAACCATGTAGTTCGCCCCGTGGTTCTCGGCTTCGTTTATGAGAAGCCAGGAAAGCCTTGAGCCGACCTCAGGTATCGTCCCTGTCAGAGAACCTCCACAACAACGGGTCTTCAAGGAGTAATCCGAGATCACATCGGCCCCTATTGCCTCCATGACCTTGTCCATTATGGTGGGGTAGAACGAGTCGTCCATATCCGCAAAGGGCCTGGTCAGCTGACACCCATAGTAGGGGACAATCCTGTGGCCGGTCAGGGGTTTCTTGACCTTATCCCGGAGATTGTCCAGTCCGTAGTCATAGACCAGAACCTCAAGGGGATGCTTGATGGTGAATGGGTCCTCATAGCACCTGCACTCAAGGTTCGTCTTGGCCAGGGCGGAGCACACCCTTTCCGCTATATGGGGATACTCGGATATATAGGCCTGGGCCTTTTTCAGTCCGAGATAACAGGCCGCGCACGGAGCCACTATCTCTTTATGGCCCATTTTCCTCGTCAGAGCAAGGTTCCTGGCCACCATGCCGAACGCGGCCATCTCGTCTATGGCCATGTAAGCCGTCGCTCCACAGCAGTTCCAGTCCGGTATCTCTTCAAGCTCTATGCCAAGGACACGAAATACCGAAAGCAAGGAGCTCTCATAGTGATGACCTGATCCCCTGAGCGAACAACCGGGATAATAAGCATATCTGAGCTTATCAGGCATGGCCTTCCTCCTTGAGAGCATCTATGATAGTCTGGAGTTCCCTGGTTCCCTTGATCTTTGGACTGAAGAGGTGGAATCGGCCTGTCCTCATCAGATTGAGGCCAAGACCCATCATTCCAAAGGCCTTGAATAGGTTGGTCTTCATAACCAACCTCATAGCCACAGCGATGTCGGATATACGGCCGTTCTTTCTGGCCTCAGAGAAAAACTCCTTGGCCAGAACCGATGTCGGGAACTTGCTCGGATAGAAACCTTCCCGGAGGGCCAATCTCTTGAAGGCATACATGATGTCCGTTATCTTTATATTCTGAGGACAACGGACAGTGCAAGCATAGCAAGAAGAGCAAAGCCAAACCGTGAAGGACGATAGCGCATCCTTCTTGAGGCCTTCCCTGGCTATTGCTATGAGCCTTCTGGGGGTATAATCCATGTAAATTGCCACCGGGCAGGTTCCCGAACATGTTCCACACTGAATGCAGTCCCGGAGGGCTTCTGAGCCGGGCATGGCAGAGATCTCATCAACGAAACCCTCCGAAACATCCTTTTGAGTTCGGATGACCTGCTTAAGCATAGGTCCTTCTCCTTGTAAGGTTTTAGTGCAACACCTGTTTTATAAAGAGAGCTACATTATAGAGAAGGGCCTCATGCCGGCGCAAGCAAGACCGGAGGCCACGGAATTTTTATTTCTTGTCAGGCCAAAATGAGATTTTCTTTATACAGCAAGGATTTAATGAAAAAGTAGAGACGGGAAATCTTTCATGCGATCCGGGAGGGCCTAACAACGAATGAGGGCAAAACCACAGATCTGGCAGGGCTCAGAGCAATTTTGATCTACCTGAAAGCTCGCGAGTCCACCAGCTCCCAAACCGTGTCCTGCCTGACGAGAGCACCCACCGTGTCCCAGGAGAGCATCAGGTAGAAATCGCCCGAGAGAGCCGCATAGACGGAGTCGTGGCCCCTGGGTGGACCCATGACAGATACGGCCTCGGCCACTGTCATGCCCTCGGATAGCCTTCCAACAGCCAGGCAGAGCGAGGCCTTTTCTCGGTAAAGGGGGACGAGGGCCTGGCCCGCTCCAATGTGGGGAAGGGGGGTTGAGAGCCGTGTCAGAGCATCCTCAAGGACCTTTATCGCGCCAGAGGTATCCCCGCGCGAGGACAGCTCCCTGGCCCGGCTGAGGCTGAGCCTGGCAGAGCCGGAGAGAACGGCAAGAGCCATTGGGATCATCCTGGCCGCGATCGCGGGTTTCAGGTCGCAGTATCTCTCGGTTATGCGCAGACTAATGTAGGCTTTGTCCCAGGAATCCGGGAGATCGCCGGCCACGGCGCTTGCGGAGCCAGAGACAGAAAGGTATGAAATGAGCTCAACAGAAAGCGTGTCAAGTTCGTCCGCGCCTACATCACCCATCACAAGAGCGGAAGACATCACGGGGTTGTTGAGGGCCGCGAGCAGGGAACAGGCCGCGGCGACCGTGTCTCCCTGGC
>CBFGJU010000119.1:0-3588 GCA_965649155.1 Caldifarciminota bacterium
CCCAGGGTGGCTATGACCTTTTGCCTTGGGCCTTTGGATGTCCTCTGTGTTTCTATCAGCTGGATATAGCTGTATTCCTTGCCATTAGACTTTCTCACGGATTTTATCCTTGTCCCTATGCCCATAGTTGACAAATTATACACTACCTACAATTGCAATTTAAACTGCTAAATACCTTGATTAGTTGGCACTACACATCTTGAGAAGATCTCGGAACTCACCCACGATTTTACGCGGTTTTCCGAGGATAAGACCCCAAAAATCGGGGTTTTGGTGTCAAAGTTGAGCTGGGCAGAGACGATTTTCCTCCAGTACAGGAACAGCTGTTCCTGCCAGATTATTTTTGCGAGCGCCCTCGGCCGAGGATTAACCTCCTCTTTTCACAACGGGTATCTCGCCTGCCTCAAGGTATCCCTTGCCCCAATCTATATCCTCCATGTCGTATCTCACGCCATCAAGGATGCTCTTTGCCGCGAGGATTCCCGTCTCAAAGGAGTGATCCATCAGGTTATACCTGTGCCTGCCGTTCCTGCCAATGAGATACAGGTTTTCAAAACCCTCAAGCCACGAGAGAACAATTGACAGCGGCTCCCTGTAGCCCGTGTCCCAGACCGGATATGCCTCTGGGACCCGGGTGATTTCCCAGCCAATTATATCTTTCTTTCCGAAGAAACCGAATTCCCGCTCTATGAAGTCAATGGTTTTTTCCGCAAGGGCCTTATCCTCGGCCGACCAAACCTCATCCCCCCTGAACACGAAATACTCAACCGGAAGGGATGTCAGGGACCCGTCCGGCACCATCCAGGCCGACCAGTTCTTCGGTTCGTGCCAACGGCCAAAGGGGACCCTCAGCTCCGGAAAATATATCCAGGAATCGTTGGTTACATTACTTTTTGCTATCTTCAAAAATACTATCAGCAGGTCGCGGAACCGGAGTTTGCTCGCCGCGGCGAGAACTTCCCGGGGCGGCTCTGGCTTCATCGCGGCCAGCATTGCTGGCAGGGGGATTGAACCCACCATGTGATCCACGGGAAACTCCTCTTTCCCTGCTTTTGCCGAGAGTATACGCTTGCCCTCCCATCTGATCTCCTGGACCGGCGCGTCCAGCATGATCCTTCCCCCTTTCTGCTGGACAAAGTCCGCGAATTTCTCGGATATCTCGCCTATGCCGTATCTGGGATAATAGAACCTGTCAATTATGGTCGCGAGCTCCTCGCCCTTTTCCTTCTTCGGGAACAGCGCCTCTTTTATCGCGGTCGTCAGGGATAATCCCCTTATCCTCTCCGCGGCCCAGTCCGCGGATATCTCCGTTGGCTTCAGACCCCAGACCTTCTCAGTGTATTCCTCAAAGTTGAACCTGTACAGGCCACTTCCGAACCTCTTGACAACCCAGTCCTCAAAAGAGACATCGGGCCTATTCCGGTAGGCTATCCTTGCCCAAAGGTAATTCAGGACAAACCCCGCGCCCCTGAAAACGCTCAGCTTGGAAAGGACATCCCCTATCTTTATGGGATAGAGGAACATCTTTCCTTCCTTGTATATCCTGGAGATTCTCGTGGGCATCAGGAGGTCGTCTCCCAGGACATCCGCGACCATCTCAAGGAGGATCTGATTTTTCGTGAAGAACCTGTGGCCACCCATGTCATAGCGGAACCCATCCGGTGTCATCTTTGTCCGTGATACGCCGCCGACGAACCCCTGCTTCTCAATAACAATAGGGCGAACCCCTGCCCTCGCCAGGAAATAGGCGGACGAGAGGCCCCCAGGCCCAGCGCCGAGGATGACTACATTCAAGGGGAAATTATAATGGACGGGGGTTGCTCGTTGCCCGTTCCTTGTTGGAGCCAAGAACCTGGCCTCTTACCTCCCCACCGGAACCACGCAGGAAGCGGTTCCCCTTTCGTGGACGAAGACCGCGGTATATACCCCTGGCACAAGGCCCCCTGTCTCAAACCTGTATTCCCCTGCCCTCAGTTCCCCTGAGATAAGGCTTGCCGCCATTCTTCCGACAGGATCGTAGAGGCTCATGGTTCCGGATATGTCCCGTGGCAAATATAGCACAACGCGCCCGGATGCGAAGGAGAGCTTTGGCAGGAGGGTTTCCGGGTAGCCAGGATCCTCATTATTGCCATCATAGAGTACTCCGCAACCACTGGCATTTCCAACATCATCCAGGAACCAAGCGGCATTCACTCCATAGGTCCCAACAATGAGCTCCGCACAGCCATCTCCGTCAATATCCGCGTTGGAGGGGTCGTGTATGTCGTGCGCGGTTGAAAGCGAGACCTCCCAGAGAAGGGTTCCGTTGGGCCTGAGACACTTCAGGGTGTTGGGGCCACCATTTTTGCATCCGGGCAGAAGTATCTCTATCGTGTTGTCTCCGTTCACATCTATGAGCGAGACCGCCCTGTGGACTCCATAGGCCGTTGGGTATGTCCAGTTCACCGCGCCCGTCGCACCGTTTATTGAATACAGACAGCCGGCCGTGTTAAGGTTGTCGTTGCACCCGGCTATGACCTCCACCACGCCGTTTCCGTCCAGGTCCCAGGCCGCGACCCCGCCCTCGCACTTGGGATACATCATGGTCAGGGACCAGTTGAGCGCGCCCGTGTTAGCGTTCCTGCAGTGTATAACTCCGTCTGCTGTTCCCACAACCAAATCTGCTGTCCCGTCGCCCGTGACATCCTTCAGGCACGGAGAACCATATTCTCCGGTGAATCCCTGCGACCACTTCACGGCCCCGTTCTCCGCCTCAAGGACTGCCAGGGTTGTGGACGAGGAAACCGCTATCTCGTATAGGCCATCACCATCAGTGTCCAGTGCCGCGGGGGTGGAGTTGACCGTGCCTATGGTGGCGAGCCAGAGTTGGGTTCCAGAGCTGTTCAGGCAATAGAGGCCAGCGGAGCCGCCAACGATTATCTCCAGGCCCGGATTCGCTGGGACGAAATCCGCGACCTTTGCTGATCCCCAGGTTGAGGCGTTCCCGAATGTCCACTGTGTCGTGCCCGTGAGACCGTCCAGGCATACCGTTCCAACCCCGTTGGAGATGCTGACGATGCACTCCAACTGCGCGTCAGCGTCCAGGTTATACATGCCGGCCGTGGATATGGGGTTTGAACCAATTGACCTGGTCCACTGGACGGATCGGTTGACGCCGTCAACCAGCGCGAGTGTCCCGGTGTTGTATCCGGGAACCAGGGTCTCAAGGTTCGGATCTCCGTCCCCTATTTCTGCTGTCGCGGGTGAACGCTCCACATAGCCCGCGCCGTTATACTGCCAGGTCGTGGACGGCACCGAGCTCATTGCGCCCTTCAGGGGTGAGAAGTGGGTGTTGGCCAGGTCACAGCCATAGGTTGGCCACCATATCGGGTTCTGTGATACCAGGATAATCAACAACATATTACACCTCCCATGCTTTGGTTTATGGCAAGAGTATAATGGGTTGCCGATGGGAATTTCAACCCACCGGCGCTATCTCATAATTATAGCTACCCAACACGGCCCGTCTATCTCAAAATGAAAGCTGCCGAAAGGCTCTATAACCCAGATCCTGCATGAATCGGAAACCCTTTCCCGATGCGGATTTCG
>CBFGJU010000120.1:0-3578 GCA_965649155.1 Caldifarciminota bacterium
TATCGGATATACTCCATATAGTCTGCCCACCGCTTTTCCTTTCCCTATCTCAATTCTGATCTGCCCGGGCTTGTTGTAGAGAGTCCAGAGCTGTTCTATTGCACGAAGAGCATCTTCCGGCCTCTTTATTTTTACAAAAGCAAGGCGATATATGTCCTCGTATGCCCTTTCCATGGTGAACGATGCCACCCTCCTCGCGTATTTGAGCTCTCCCCTGAAGAATCTGTCCAGGATGGCCTTCTCCAGCTCGTCAAAGTGATCCAGCGGATACCACTCTCCCGGGGTTATCTGGCCGGAAAAGGTCTCCCTGGCTTCGGGGCTCAGCCCTTCTATCAGTTCTTCCAACACACTTTCACCCAGGACCTCGCGGACGAAATCCATCAAGAGATGGAAGCTCGCGCCTTTGAGAAACTGCCTCATACAAAAGACCTCCTTTTTAAAGTGCAATATTATGCATTAGCGGTGGACAATGGATCAAGACCACAGGAGCATTTGAAAGCGCGGTTTTCTATCTCACCACCATCAATTTCTTAACATCGTTTGACTTCTGCGTCCTGAAAACCACGAGGTAAAGCCCTGGTTGAACACGGCTCCCGGAGCCGGTTCTCCCGTCCCAGAAATAGGGTTGTTCGGAGCCAGGGGATTCCTGGCCGTGGCTCTCTGACCAAACCAAAAGCCCATCTATGGTATAGACCCTCATCTCGCTGAAAGAGGAGACCCGGAGCATCCTGTATTCAAAGTGAACGCCATTGGATTTGTCCGGGTTAAATGGGTTCGGGTATATCCTGGTTATCGCGTCCTGGGTTGAGCCGGGAACCTCTGGTGGCTCAATGTTGAGCGCTTCCCAGGCGTTCAGCATTCCCCAGCCTGTAAGGTAGTTTCCCTCAGGGTATCCTGGGATATCGGATGCTGTTTTCAGGAGAACCTTCCTAAGGCTGTCCGCTGACCAGGATGGGTGTGCCTGCCAAACGCACGCGGCCGCGCCGGCCGCCAGGGCGGAGCTGAAGCTTGTGCCGGACCAGAGGAGATAAAATGTGGTGTCCTGATCGCCGAAGAAAACAGTGTCGGCCGCGGCATAGGCCCAGAAGGGAGCGACCAGCTCTGGTTTTGTCCTTCCGTCAGCGGATGGCCCATATGCGCTTGAGTATGAGGGAAGCCAGACTCCGTTGAGGGAATCATACTCGGCCCCGCCTATAGCGCATATCCCGAAAGCGTCCGCGGGTGCTGAGAGGCTCGTGTCACCAACATTCGGCAGGGGCGGAGGCCCTGACCTGCTCACATTGCCCATGGAGTTGAATATCAGGATGTTCTCGGAAAGGGCCTTGCTCGCGGCCCTGGACGAGGGCGCGGTCCTGCCGTCCATGTCAGAATCGTAATACCAGTCCCTGTAGCCCAGAGAGCTGTTGATTATCTTTCCCCTGTGCCTCGCGACCCATTCAACGGCCTCAACCCAGAAGTCCTCCTCAACCAGGTTCTCAAAACCTGATCCGGTGGTTGTTACAACTTTTTCGCACTTTGCCAGAAGGAGATCGCAACCAGGCGCGGTTCCAACCAGGGTCTTCTCCGAAAGGCCGGCTATGACCGAGAGTATCTTCGTGCCGTGGTAGTGGCCGGGGCCAGATGTCGGGGTCTCGGCTATCGTGTCCCCCCGTCTGACCCAGGACAAAACACCGCCCGAAAGGGCCGGTTTTTCCGAAAACTCAGCGCCAAACCGAGCGAGGATGTTTCCGGTCTTCCCCAACACGGTTATGGCTCCTGCGCTATCCTCGTGCGCAACGCCCACCTGGCCATTGTAGATACCGACAGACGGCGGACTTGGCATGGGGCATATTGCCATCGGGCGGAAGGCGAACACTCCTAGAGGCCCGGACGATGAACCGAAAACGAGGGTGTCTCCCTTCCAGTAGGCAAGATAAAGGCTATCCGAGACAAACAACGATGGGAGAACGCCCTGGTCAACGAACGCGGTATGCCAGGATGAGCCGTCATACCAGGCCAGGTTCAAGGAGACCCCATCACTCGCGGCAACCACTGGAGTATCCGAGAACATTGCCGCCGAAGCCCCCCAGTAGTCAGTCATTGAAATGACGAGAGACCCGGATGAGAATGTGGTGCCATAGTTAGATGAGTGAGCCTCGTGCAATCCCGATCCCTTGACATAGTAGAACACGAAAACATTCGGCCCGGAAGCCGCTAAGTGCGGATCAATCCCGGTGGCTATGGTAACCATGTCAAAGGCCGACGAGTTGTAGGGGAGCTTGGCGAACCTCACCTGGGGGTTCGTGCCCTCCTGCCACGCGAGGCCAAAGGTGTCTCCTGATATGAACGATACCCGTGGCCTTATCGCGAAATAACCGGCGCCGAGCCTTGTTGGTGAGGAGAAGGTGCCCCCGTTATCACCGAAAGCAAAATACACGCTCCACCGGTTCGCACCCCCTGATGTCAACGAGTCCTCCGCGCTCGCGGCAAACGCAACAACAGCCATTGTCCCCTGGACGGTAAGGTCAAGGCTGTTGACATATGCGGGTTTCCCAGAGGGAAATGGTGGAAGATCTAGCCTTCCGGCCTGTGTGAAAAGGCTATCGCCCGAGTTGAAATCGTGCTGGCCCTTTACCCTGTCCGTTGCCAGGATGTGCCTCAGGGAGGGGTGGTTCAGGTCAAAGCCGGCATCAAGAACCGCGACGCGCACCCCTGAGCCAATATAGCCCTGGTCGTGGACACGGTCCACGGATATTGCCTCAACCTGCTGGGCCCCGTAATCCCCGTAATCGTAAAGGTGTTCGCCCCCGAGAACTGCCTCGTAGCGTCCCTCAGCGACGAATGTTTTTTTGCCTTTCAGGGTAACAACAGCGCCAGCCGGGAGCCAGAACGATGCGGCGTTGAGCCACCGGGATTCAGCCCGCTTTCGCGCGCCCAGACACTCAGCCAAGTAGGGATTGAGGGAATCAAGAACCCAGACCTTTCGGAAATCTCCGGGCTCTGCGGTCTGCGCCCACTGGAATGGCGTCAACGAGAGTAAAACTATGGATGCGATCATTTTCCCTCGCCGGGAACCCAGGGCTCACCGGTTGTTATGGTTTTTTCGGGTTCAATGAGAAGAACGAGCGCGTCGCCGTAGTCAGCACGCGACCGGTGCCTTATCCCTGCCTTGACCAGGTAGGCCTGGCCCGGCGTGATCCTGACGCTTCCCTTGTCCGTGTCTATTTCAACGGCTCCGGAGAGCACATAGAAAAGCTCGTCCTCGTTCTTGTGGACATGCCAGTGATAAGATCCCCTTAGCCTTGCTATGCGAACAGCTATACCCGAAAACCTGACCAGGTCCTTCGGGACCCATATCTCGTTTATGGCCTGAGCCTCCTTGAGTATGTCTATAGGTTTCATGCTGGCGAATATATTAATACAATCGCGCGGGGGTTTTCAAGGATGATGCTGAAAGAATTTTTGGGCATGCGGATCATCGTGAATTTATCTTCATCCCTCTTTCTTTCTCTTTCCCTTCTTGCTCCACCTCCTTCCCTTTTTGCCGTGCCTGAACTGATCCTTGTAGAAAAGAGGGGTATCCTGTGGAACAGAGGCCT
>CBFGJU010000121.1:0-3575 GCA_965649155.1 Caldifarciminota bacterium
CGCGGAACTCCTACGGGAAGCACCGTTCCCTTATTTATACTGCAATAGATACGATAAGAAAACAAATAGGACGGAGGGAACTCTTGACAAAGAGGAAGGACTTCTACCAGCTTGAGGATGTCTGGACTGACCTTGGAGAGATTGAGAACCTCCTCCGTCTCGCGGACGCCACCCGCGACCCAGCTGAAAAAGAGGAATACCTTGCCAGGGCCCGGGAGCTGGCGAAGGGTGAACTTCTGCCCGAATTCCCCTATGACCGGCACATTGAAGAATACAGGCAATACTATGAGCGTCTGAGAAAAAGGATCTTTGAGAAATAGAAAAGCGGGCCTTTTCAACCCGCTTCCGTTATGGCAACAATATCCCCGGCTACTTCACAACATCTCCCTCAACTATAACCGACTTCACCTGGATGGTTGTGGGGATGACATTGAGAACCACCGTGATGAGATAGTCAACGAAGGTATAGGTGGTGGTAGCCTTGAAGTTCCTGACAGGCTTTCCCTGCGCGCTCGCGGCAACCATGTCCGAGGTATGGTTGTTCGTGATGGGGATGAGTCCGAACAGGATATACCAGACCTTCTTCTTGGCAACGAAGTGGTATGAGGAGCCTCCTGATGGCTGGGATGTCAGGGATATGATGTTGTCGGATGGCGGCGCGTCTATGACCACGGTCGCGCAACCCGCCAGGAATCCTATCAGCACGATACCAAGCAGTAGCTTCTTCATCTCAAAAACCTCCTATGGGTTTGAACGAAATTTTAAGGATGGTTCCTGGCCCCTTTCAACTAGAAGCTGTGTTCCTCGTCAGGATATTTTCCCTCCCTGACCTCATTCATGTAGTCCTGGACAGCCTTTTTCAGAAGGCCCCAGCCGTCCGCGTAGGTCTTGAGGAACCTTGGCCTGAACTCCGGGTTGAGGCCCAGCATGTCATAGAGGACAAGAACCTGGCCGTCGCAAAAGGGACCCGCGCCTATGCCAATGGTGGGAACAGGAACGGCCTCGGTTATCTCCCGCGCGAGGGCCGCGGGTATTTTCTCAAGGACTAACGAAAAAGCGCCGGCCTCAGCTATGGCAACCGCGTCCTCAAGTATTGCCTGGCCCTTCTGGAGCTTGAACCCGCCATAAGCGTGAACTCGCTGTGGGAGCATTCCAAAATGGCCCATGACAGGAATGCCCATGCGGGTGAGCTCGCGAACCAAAGGAGCGAACTCCTTCCCACCCTCAATCTTGACGGCTTCGGCCCCGGCCTTGAGGAAAGCGACCGCGGATCTGATGCCCTCCTCCAGGGATGATTGGTATGATCCGAACGGCATATCCCCAACAACAAGGGCGTTCCTGACCCCCCTGGCAACAGCCCTGGTGTGCGCGAGCATCTCATCAAGGGTTATGGGCAGGGTGGTGGGATGGCCGTGAACAGTCATGGAAGCGCTGTCTCCGACAAGGATTATGTCAAGTCCGGCCTCGTCCAACAGCCTGGCAAAGGTAAAGTCATAGGCGGTAAGGGCGACTATCTTTTCCTTGCCCTTCATTGAAACTATCTCTGGAACGGTTTTTTTCATTTTGCCTCCACGGGAGACCCGGATCTCACCGCAGGATCAGGGTAAAGCGCCTCTGAGCCCGCAAAAAGCCTCAAGCCCTTCCCATCGGGGCGCGGGTTCTCTATCTCGTAGCCGAGCGTGGGTGCTCCTGTCGCAAAAAGCTCTCCAAGTGGGACAAGCACAAAAGACCTCTCGCGCATCCTTGGATGGGGAATAACCAGGCTCTCCGTTTCAATCCGGACATCCTGGTAAAGAAGGATATCCAGGTCAAGCTCTCGTGGCCCCCATCTCTCGGTGCTCCTCCTGAACATAGCCTCCACGGATTTCAGGGCCGCGAGAAGTGCAACAGGTTCAAGACCTGTTTCAACAAGGATCACAGCGTTCAGGAACCAGGCCTGGTCATCCCGGCCCCATGGCTCGGTCTCATAGACAGCCGAGAGCCGAATGATCTTTCCAATCTTTGCAAGCTCCTCAAGACCCTTCCTCAGGTTCATCAACCTGTCCCCCATGTTTGAGCCAATGCCTATGTATGCCAGTTTCATTATTTCTCAACCCTGATGAGGGGAAGGATCATCTCTTCAAGGCTTATCCCGCCGTGAAAGACGCCACCCTTGTAGTGGCGCTCGTATTTTCTGGGGTCAGTTGAATAGACAAGGAAAGAGTAGCCGGTCGCCAGCAGGAGGCGGTGCGCGCCCGGGACCACTGGCAATCCCCATTCCACGAGCTCCTTTATTATGACGCCGGAGTTCTGGACGAGCCTGACCGAGTCCCCGAACTTGTATCTGAGTCCAGGTGTCAGATCACCCCCGCCATGTATAACCGATGGCCTCTCCGCCATGACCCAACCGTGATCCGAGGTTATGAAAACCTTGTAATCGTTATCAACCGCGGCCTTCACCCTGAAGGCCAGTTCGGACTCCTTCAGGAGGAACTCGCCCCAGTGCAAGAGGGAATCAACGCTCTCGCCCAGGGCCTTTAGGACATCCAGCTCGTGCCGTAGATGGAGCATCAGGTCAACGAAGTTGATTATGTAGACCTGCAGGCGCTTTTCCGAGAAGGATAGGCGTTTCAGGTCTTCAAAGGTGTTCAGCTTCCTGTATGTGAAATCAAGGCCCGCCAGTCCACCCCTGGCAAGGTTTTCCGCGAGGAGGACTTGCTCGTTCTGGTTGTCATCTAACCAGCCCGGATGCCTCGCGTGTATGTCCTTCGGGAGATGGCCCGCGAATATGGCATTCCTGGAGAACCCGGTCGCGGAGGGTAGTATGCACATGTAGTCAGTGGTCTGGATCCTTAGATCCGACGAAAGGGTTGTCAGGAATGATGCGAACTGGTCAAGCCTGAAACAATCAACGAGAAAGAGGACGGCCTTGCCCCCCTCTCTCAGCACGGGAAAAAGGTGGCGTTCCAGGATGTTATGGGAGAAGTTGTGTCCCTCGGAAATTAGGCTGGGATAATTCCTGGCAACCCACCTGGCGAACTCCTCGTTTGCTGACGAAAGCGCCTCTTCAACCGTGTCGCGATCCTCGCCTGCCATCCTCATCCTGGTTTCTAGGAGCAGTCTGGCCTTTGCTAGCCAGCCCTGGTATGTTTCCGGAAGTAGCGAAAGGGTTTTGTATATATCCGAGAGCTCCCTCCCCAGCTTCCTCCGCTTTACCTCCTCCAGGGATGCCTTCTTGGCAATTACGACTATCTGGGAGGGCTGGACGGGTTTTATCACGAAGTCAAATGCCTCAGCGGCCACGGCCCCCTCCATTATCTCCTTGTCGGACATCATGGTCACCATAGCCACGGGCACATGGGGAGCCCTGCGCTTGAGCTCCTTCAGGAGCGTCAAGCCGTCAACGCCAGGCATCCTGTAATCAAGCAATATAAGGTTGAAACTCTCCCTGGCTACGGCATCAAGGGCCTCAGGCGCGGACGAGGCTGTTTTCACGGAAAGCCCCTCTGACTCAAGAAACAAGAGGTGGCTCTTGAACTGGTCTATCTCGTCATCAACCCAGAGTATCTTCACCATTACTAGGATAAAGCAATGAC
>CBFGJU010000122.1:0-11333 GCA_965649155.1 Caldifarciminota bacterium
ACCCTGTTCCCGAACCTGGCGGCCGCCGTGTCCACGAAAGCGAGATACCTTGAGAACTAATACGGATCAGAAGGGGTCGGGGAGACCGCGCTGTAAATGGGGTTGTTTCCGCCTATGCAGATGAAGACCTCCATGCCCAGGCTGTTCAGAGTGTCCACTATCCAGTCCATGTGGTCAAAGCTATAGACGCCAGTGTCTCCCTCGCAGTCGCTCCAAGGCATTCCGAGCCTGACCCACTTTACCCCGGCGTCCCTGAGCGCGGTGTATTCGGCCTGTTCAACCTGGGTCCTAGGGAACCAGAGTGTTTGACAACCTATGCGCGAATCGCTTATCTCGTTGGAACCCCTTATGGTTATGGCCCACGAGAGCAGAAAAACGATCATGCTATATTATGAGGCACGGGAGAACCACGGCGCCTGTTCTAACGGACCAGGCATTTTACCCTGCTATACCCCATAACAGCGAAATAGACGCCTTTTGGAAGCTCATCCAGCCTCAGGGCGAACCTTCCCGAAAAAACCTGCTGTTTTATAGTCCTTCCTGAGACATCATAGACCGAGAGAAGCTCCGGATAGGGGCTTCTTGCGAAAAGGGTCCGCGTTTTCGGATCGTATGAGAACGAAAGGTCCGGTTTCTCGCCATCGTCAGATATGTTCGCGCCCTGCCTGGCAAAATAGACAGCGTCCACTATCACGACCCTCGTCGTGTCCGAGACATTGTTGGTTACCTGGAGGTAACTGCCGGGAGCAAGGTCAAATGTCCCCAGGTAAAACCAGGAGCCGCCGCCTGTTGTCTGGTCAAGCGTTATCACGGTATCCCCACCGGCGTAATGGATCCGAACCGGGACATCCTCTGCCCTGTTTGACGCGGAGGTGTATCTCAGGAAGACCTGATACTCGTCCGGAATTATTGCCTCCGGGATGAAGAGCGCGCTGGCTGGCGCGCCACCCTTTGCCCACCTGTATCCCAGGCCCCAATAGCCGGATATGTATTCCGAGGTGCCCCAGGAGCCGGAGAAAAAGCACTCCGGATCCAGGTCGTCTATGACATACTCCGTGTCCCTGCTGTGAAGCGCTATGTCTCCTATGGATGTATCCCTCCTTATGGTCAGGTTCTCCGCGAAAGCGGAGTTGTAATCCGGCGATGCCTGGAACGCGAGGTCATAGGTTGCCCGCCTCCTGACGATTACCTGGACGGGGCCTGCGCCGGCTTTCTCCTGCCAGACCACGGAATCCGATGGATCAACCCAGCATGTTATCAGGCATGAATCGGGTCCGACCGTCGCGTTTACCCGCGCGATGAAGAAGTGCTCCTCCAGTTCCTGCCAGAGCTCCGGTTTGTCCCCGTCGTAGCCCAGCGCCCATATCCCGACGCCCTGAATGTTTCTGTCAATGGCCAGGTCATACTTGAGATCAAGCGAGGAATCATTGTCAAACCATGTCTGATACCAGTCCGAGGAGTAGTATCTGTACCACGGCGTCTGCGAGTAGGAGTGCCAGACGAGGCCATATGTCTCGGATTCGTCCTTCGCGTTGGCGTAGGTTATCGCGGTTCCCGTTGCCAGGGTTGAATCCCCCGGATCCGGTCCCTTTGCCCTCCACTTGTAGCCGTAATACGGGAGGCCTATGATTATCTTCCGTGGGTCGCCGGCGTAGTTGACATAGTAAGTTATGGAGTTCGTGACATTGTAGGTGTAGCCAGTGAGGGGTGAGACCGGCCCCGTTGTCGGCGAGCCTGACCAGAAGTAGCCATAGCCCATGATGAATATCCCGTCAACCAGAGGCGCGAGCCGGTCAACCAGAAACCTGCCGTTCCAGTTCACCGCGCCAACGCACAGCGCGAGCTCAAGCCCGTGCGCGTTGCAGGAATCCGAGAGGATGCGAATGAAATCAAGAAACAGGAGTGAGTCCGCGGAATACGGAAATTCAAAGTCTATATTCACCCCATCCGCCCCTCCGGACAAAGCGGCCTCAACGAGAACATGCGAACAATAGGACTTGTAGCTGGTGATTATGCTCCTTATGACATCAGCGTCAAAACAGGTCGCTGTCATGTGAACCTTTACCCCGTGGGCGTGCGCGCTGTCCACCAGCGCGGCCCATCCGCCAGGCCAGTTGTTCCATGTGTTTATGTTCCCGGTTGAGTTGACCGAAACCGCGAACCAGGCCACATGCGAAAGGAGGTCATAATCAAGGCTCCGATAAGCGGTTCCCATCCAGTAGGGATAGAAACCATAGACCGTCCGGTCAACCTGGTGCCTGTCCAGGAGCGGAAGCGTCGGGACAGGGCTGATGTATGGCAAGGGTTCGTGTTCGGCCATCTGCGCCCGGTGGATGCCCTCGTAGGCCAGAAGGGTCAAGAGTATTTCCATGGTTAAATTTTATGCCTGAGACGGATGGGACTGCAACGGCCCTGAACCATCCGTGGCAGGAGGCCGTGCCTTGCCTTTATAATTTCATCCTCATGACCTACATAGTTGATGGCTACAATGTGATACTGACCACCAAATTCAAAGAGTTGGGAATGGAGCGCGCTAGGGAATACCTGCTGTCCTTCTGCAAGGTGTTCGCGCCGGCCGAGGTCATAGTGGTCTTTGATGGAAAAGAAGGCGTGTTTCACCACCTCCCGGGAGCGGTTTTCACCAGGGGCGAGAGCGCGGACGATTACATCAGGAGGTGGCTCAGGAAGTGCCAAAACCCCCAGGATGTGATAGTCGTTACAGAGGATAGAGAAATAAGGGGAACGGCCGGGGCCATGGGCGCGAGGGTAATCTCAGCGAGGGAGTTCGTGAAGGGGCCGAGGCGGCTTGTTTCCAAGAAAGGCGAGAAGGTTGGCCGGCCCGCCGGGAAGGAGGCCGCGGACATAAACCGCGAGCTCATGGAAGAGTGGGGGATCGTTTAGGGGGCTGGCCCCTGTGCCTGCTTTTCGTGGGGGCATAGTATGGTTTTCGTGCCTTATAATTTAAAGGCCACGGAGGTAAGCAAACATGAAGAAATACTTTCTCATAATCGGAACCATGGCTATGGTCGCGGGGTGCATAGGCGGCATGAGCCGGGGTTGCGGAGGATGCGTCCCCTCAGTTGTCCAGAAGGAGATAGAGAAGCAGACAGGCGTTGATCTGGGTGGAGGCATGAGCCAGGAGGAGATTGAGCAATACAGGCTCACGGACGCGGATGTGGAGAAATACCTAAAGGACTTCCCCAAGCTGGCAAAGGATTTTGAGGAGCTGAGCGAGTCCATAGAGAAAACGCCCGGCAAGCCCCTCAAGGGCCTTACCGCGATGGCCGGCTCCGAGAAGATGATGGCGGAACTCCGGGCTATGGGCTGGAACCCGCCGGAGAGGTTCTTCGCTGTCCACTATGCCATCTGTACAGGCGTTGCCTACAACAGCATGAAGACCGCGATGGAGGAGATGCCCGGTGGTCTTGGCGAGGCCAAAAAGCAGATGGAAGAGATGCTCAACAATCCGAACATCCCTCCCCAGCAGAAGGAAGAGATAAGAAAGAGCATGAGGGAGATGGACAGGGCTCAGAATGAAATGAGGGAACAGATGGAGGAATTGGAGAAGAACACCCAGATAAAGCACAACGCGAGGGTCGTTGAGAAGCACATGGATGATCTGGAGAGGATGCTTGACAGACTGAATTGACAACCCAAACGAATTTCATGGCCCGGGGCCTCCCTGCCCCGGGTTTTTGCTGGCCCGCCATCCGGTTCCCCGTCGCGGGCCTTGCCATATCGCGAGTTTGCGGCCATCCGGGGTTTCGCGTTAAAATATCTCCACAAAAGGAGCTGAAAGATGTCTTTTCACGAATACGAACCCGTCCGCGCGCCAAGGGGCACAGCGCTAACCTGCAAATCCTGGCAGACAGAGGCCCCCATGCGCATGTTGATGAACAACCTTGACCCTGAGGTCGCGAAGGACCCTGCAAATCTCATAGTCTACGGCGGAACAGGCAGGGCCGCGAGGAGCTGGGATGCATACCACGCGATAATTGAAGCCCTCAGAAATCTGGAACTGGACGAAACCCTCCTGGTTCAGTCCGGGAAACCCGTGGGCATATTCAGGACCCACGAGTGGGCGCCTCGCGTCCTCATAGCAAATTCAAACCTGGTTGGCAAGTGGGCGAACTGGGAATACTTCAGGGAATTGGAGGAACGGGGCCTCATCATGTATGGCCAGATGACCGCGGGGAGCTGGATATACATAGGAACCCAAGGAATCCTGCAGGGCACATACGAGACCTTCGGCGCGGCCGCGCGGAAATTCTTCGGGGGAGACCTCAAGGGCAGGATAGTTGTGACGGCCGGCCTGGGCGAGATGGGCGGCGCACAACCGCTCGCCGCTACGCTGAACAACGGCGTGATAATAGCGGTTGAGGTCAACCCCTGGGCAATAGAACGGAGGTTGAAGCACGGCTATCTTGACACCGAGGCCAAGAGTCTTGACCAGGCCCTTGAGCTTGCCAGAGGAGCCGCTGACAAGGGCGAGGCCCTGTCAATAGGCCTCCTTGCCAACATAGCGGATGTCCTGCCGGAAATGGCAAAGAGGGGTTTTATTCCCGACATCCTGACGGATCAGACCGCCGCGCACGACCCCCTGGTTGGCTACATCCCCTCTGGCTACACGATTGAGGAGGCCGCGGAACTCCGAAAGAGGCCGGATGAATACATAGCCAGAGTAAAAGACTCTGTTGCCCGGCATGTCACGGCAATGCTGGAGCTACTCAGGAAGGGTTCGGTTACATTTGAATATGGCAACAACCTGAGACGCTTGGCCCAGGAGGCCGGCGTCTCGGACGCGTTTGAGATAAAGGGCTATGTCCCCCACTTCATCCGCGACCTCTTTGCTCATGGTTCCGGCCCCTTCAGGTGGGTCGCGCTCTCGGGCGATCCGGAGGACATCTTCAAGACTGACAGGAAGGCCCTTGAGTTATTCCCCCACAATGAGCACCTCCGAAGGTGGATAGACCTGGCGCAAAGGAAGGTCAAGTGGCAAGGTCTGCCTGCCAGGATATGCTGGCTCGGCCAGGGCGAGCGCGCTGAGTTCGGCCTCGCGATAAACGAGATGGTCAGACGAGGCGAATTAAAGGCTCCCATTGTTATAGGCCGGGATCACCATGACACCGGCTCTGTCGCATCACCCTTCAGGGAGACCGAGGCAATGGCAGACGGCTCTGACGCGATAGCGGACTGGCCCATACTGAACGCCATGTTGAATGTGGCTTCTGGCGCTTCGTGGGTTTCTTTCCACCACGGGGGAGGCGTTGGAATAGGTTATTCACTGCACGCTGGCATGGTGATAGTCGCTGACGGCACCAGGGAGATGGATGTCCGTCTTGAGCGAGTCCTGACGAACGATCCGGGCATCGGGGTCATAAGGCACGCGGACGCGGGATACGATATAGCCAGGGAAACTGCCAAAAAGCACGGACTGAAAAGGCCTATGCCATAAAGCTACAAAAAGCCCCGGCCGGAATGGGAGGTACATGTAACCTACTTCCTGCATGAATCGGGAATCCTCTCCTGGTGCGGGATGTAGAGATGGGGTTATCCTCGTTCTTGAGCTGGCATGAGTGCTTGCCCATATATCTAAAACCATTATCATAAGCGGATTCCCAGGCATTTGCGGGGTTGGAAAACTCTCCTTGCGGAACTGAAAGTCTCCAAGCGTAGCGTAGGAGAGACCTTCGGTTCCGCGTGGGAAGGATTTTGCACAGGAAGTGGCTTATAACAAGAGGACTCTGGCCAAACAGCCAAAGGGGCTCAGGGGAATCTATTGACTAGGGGATCAGGGAGATGGGAGCAAGCTCACTTAGGAGAAAATGGGGGTTTCAAAGTTGAGCTTGGCTACCGACACATCTTAATTGAGAACCACTTCTCGCCAGCCTTAATCACAACCACATATAGTCCGCGTTTTTCCAGGGCAAGGGTAAAGGTATGTTCGCCCTCGCTGAGGGTGGACTCAGGGAGCTTCTGCACTAACCTGCCTACCGGCTCATAGACCGAAATGGAAACCCGCATGCTTATGGGAAGATAAAAGTGCAGGGTTTGCCCCTCTATCCTTACATGAGGCTCAGGATCAATCATCTCCTCACTGATGCGTGTGAAGCCGCAATCCGAGGCACCATACGGATCATCAATAGCGAATATCCTGTATCCCTGGGGATCCGGATCCCATGTCCCAGCAACTATCTCGCCGCATCCATCTCCGTCTATATCGCCGGCAAAGGGTGAGTGAACCGCATACCCGAGCTTGATGTTCCAAAGCAGACTACCGTCGATCGCCTTTATGCATCTCAGGAGGCTATCCTCGGAGGAAGAAACTAAGAAGTCAAATATTCCATCGCCGTCAGCATCAAAAATAGCCCCTGGGGTTCTTATCCTCTGTCCCGCGTTATAGGCCCAGAGCTGCGCGCCGTTCGATCCTGCGAGACAATAGACATTTCCATCCCAGCTCCCTATTATCACATCAACAGTTTTATCCCCATTGACATCAGCAAGGACAGGAGAGCTTCTCACATCACTGCCGGTGGTGAATGACCACTTGAGGGAACCAAGCCTCGCGTCAAAGCAATAGACGAGATCGTCGTCTGAGCCTATGACCACCTCAAGATGGCCATCCCCGTCAAGGTCTTGGATTGCTGGGGAGCTCCTCACCTTGTCCCCTGTGGCGTATGACCACCTGAGAGCGCCTCCTGGTGATAGCGAATAAACCTTGCCGTCAAGAGAGCCGAAAAATATCTCTGCCTTCCCGTCGTTATCGCAATCAGCCAGGGCCGGCGATGACCAGACCCATCCGCCAGTAGAAAAAGACCATATCAGCCCGCCATCTGAGCCCCTGAGGCAATACATCTTTCCATCGTCAGAACCAACCACAACCTCATTTTTGCCATCACGGTCAATGTCCGCGATGGCCGGAGAAGATGTAGTTATGTTTCCTGTTGAGAACGACCATTTGAGGCCGCCGTCTGAGCCCCTGACGCAATATATCTTGCTGTCCCAGCTTCCAAATACAACCTCGGGTTTGCCGTCCCCATCACAATCACCCACAGCGGGCGATGCCTCAACCAAGTATCCAGTCGTTAATGACCATTTGAGACTGCCATCTGAACCCCTGAGGCAATAGACTTTGGCATCATCAGAACCCATTATGACCTCAGGATAACCATCTCCGTCACAGTCGGCAATTGCTGAGAATTGGCTCTCTGTCCAGTCTCCTGGTGCGAAACGCCACTTGATAACCGGGCTTGTAATGGCCCCTCGCATGGTCTGAAGGCCCGTGTGCCTTACATCCCCTCCCCACATTGGCCATGGTCCACCAACTTGGGACAAAAGCAAGATTACGGGCATACCGCGACCTTCCCTTTTTGGCCTCCGGCACTCCAGAAGTAGATCCCAGGACCTAATGGTATCTTGACCCCCTCATGTGTCACCGTGCCTGACCAGATGAGTGAGCCCGATGAGGAGAAGACCTTCCCTTCAACAGGTTGATTTGATTGAAGGATCAAAAACTCTGCAGCCAGATAGGCACTCACCTGTGAACATGATGGGTTCTCAGCTATGTCCGTAGGAACGCAGGCGTTGGTAACCGTGGGGGAGGGGTTTGATTGGGATGGAGACTTACTCAGGCTAGAAACCGGCCATGTATTGAAGCCAGAAGGATCAGATGAGCTGGGCGTTACTTGAAGAAGGGTGGGTGAACAGTCTGCCACGCATCCAGGAAGCCCTCCCTGTTGGTCCATTGTCAAAAGGAGGAAATCCGTGTTCCCGGCTCCAAAACTCCAGGTCGTCCCAGCACCTGCCAAGCCCTCCGGTGTCTCAATCATATCGTATAGGTATTCATAGTTTGATCCCCCAAAGGTCTTTGACCAGATAATCCCGATAGAGGGATCTATTTTCGCGAGCCAGGCTTCACCGCCGGTTCCACAACTGCCGGTGTAGCCTGAGATCAGAAAAGCTCCGTCGCCAGTTTGAGTGACTGACCTTGCCTCATCCCACCCTGAGCCTCCTATAACCCTTGCCCAGCTTATTGAGCCTGCGGATGTTAGTTTAATGAGTATCGCATCTGCTCCCCCGGACCCCCAGCTCCCCGTGTAACCAGCAACAGCCAATCCCCCATCGCTGGTTGGGATAACAGAGTAGGCGTAGTCGTAGCTTGAGCCGCCTATGGACTTTGCCCAGATGAGGTTTCCGTTCGCGTCCGTCTTGAAAACCAGGATATCGTCGCTCCCTCCGGTTCTGTATATGTATCCCGCGAGGACTACCCCGTTATCAGAGGTTTCGCAGACCGAATACCCGTAATCATAGGTTGTTGTCCCGAATGTCTTGGCCCACAGCACATTCCCCGATGAATTGACTCTGACCAGGAACGCATCCTCCTCTCCTGCGCCGGAGCTCCTCGTAGCTCCTCCTATCAGAAAATCCCCGTTGGATGCCCTCCACGCCGCGTATGCCTCGTCAAGCGCGGCGCCACCTATGGTCTTTGCCCAGTTTAGGTTACCGGAGCTGTTAATGTTCATGATTATAGCATCCCCGTTCAGGTCACCTAGGCTCCTAGTGTGGCCTACTATAACATAGTCCCCGGTGGATAACTGGATTATTGACCACCCCTCATCCCTGTCGGAGCCACCGAAAGCTCTGGCCCAAGCCAGAGAGCCATCCGGGTTCACCTTCGTGACCATTATATCGTTGTTCCCGAAACCAAAGGATGCGGTGTAGCCGCAGAGGACATAAGCGCCATCGTTTGTCCTCAGTAATGAGTATGCCCTCTCGTGATTTTCTCCTCCGTATGTCTTTGAAAAAAGCTGAGATATTAGAAGTATTTCAATCATGCTCTCACCTCACTATGGCTTTGCCCGAAAGGTGTCCAGTAACCCAAAAATATACGCCGGACCGCAGGTGAATCTCGTTCTTCCCATGCCCGATCCTTGTGTGCGAAACAAGAGTTCCGTCAGCGCCGTATATCCTTAGGTCGGCATCCCCATCTGAGATGAAGACGAGACGGCCCGTGCCAGGGATGCATCTTATCCAGCGGGATTCCTCGGAATCTTCCTCGGAGAGATCAACCGGGGTACACGCGTTCGTCGGTGTCCAGGGGGGATTTGTGGTGGTAAGCGTCACGGGGATATTCGTCGGCGTCCAAGATGAGCCTCCCGTGAGATTCGTGGGGGTTATGGAGGGGTTTATTGTTGACGGAGACCAGTTCTGAACGCAGGCCGGATAGTTTCCGTTCAGGTCCGTCTTGAGAATGAGTATGTCTCCACCGCCTGGCCCAATCCCATATGTCCACCCGATCATGCCTATTCCGTCCGTCCCAAGGGCAATCCCGTAGCCTTGATCCGCGTTGGATGTCCCCCATGTCCTGGCCCACTGAAGTGTCCCGGCCGAGTTTATCTTCATAAAGCCATAATCGTATCCTCCGGCACCGGATGCTCTAGTCTCTCCCCCGAGGAGAAATCCTCCATCTCCCGAGGAGACCATGTCATAGCAGTATGTCGTTCCCCCTCCTCCGTAAGCCCTTCCCCAGCCCAGGCTTCCGGTCCCGGTCATCTTGAAGAACCAGAACATATAGTATCCTGTGCTTGAGTTAAGTGTGAAACCACCGATAGCAAGGCTATCCCCGGCAACCGGAATCACCTCGCAGGCCCTCTCCGGCATGGTTCCAGCGCTTATCCTCCTTGCCCAGCTGAAAGTTCCAGATGATGTGTATTTGACCACGAGCGCGTCCCAATCTGTGCCTGAGACCTCTGTCTCTCCGACCACAACATATCCACCATCGGGTGTCTGTGCAACCCCGAAAGAGGTCTCATCAAGGGATGTACCGAAAACTCTGCCCCAACTGAGACCTCCGGATGTATTGAGCTTCAGCAAGAGGAAATCACTCTCGCCAGCCCCTGTGCTTGATGTGTATCCGCAAACAGCGTATCCATCCGAGACCTGAATGATATCATACCCCATCTCGTAGCTAGAGCCTCCAAAAACCCTAGCCCATGAAGGCGTGCCGTCTGAATTGAGCTTGAGGACGAGGAGGTCATAACTTCCCGCACCCCAACTACCGGTTCCTCCGGCCAGTGCATATCCGCCGTCTGTTGTCGTTATTATAGCGCCAGGTCCCTCCCAACCTGTTCCACCGTATGTCTTTATCCATTGCGTTGTCCCTGTTGGGCTGATCTTTATCACTACTATATCGTAGTCTCCGGCGCCAACACCGTATGTCTGGCCTGCCACGACAAAACCTCCATCAGGGGTCGGGGCAATAGCAAGCCCAGCCTCATAATTGGAGGACCCAAAAGCCAACGCATATAGGTTAGCACTCAAAATCACTGTTATCATGATGCCTCTCCTTTATTCAGGAATCACCCTTGCTAGCTTTACTCCCACTGGTGTTCTGAGAACCACGAACATGACGCTGGAGCCTTCCACGAGGAAGTCCTTTGTTCCCTCAAAGGTGCCTGAGAAGAGCTCCCTGACAAGCCTTCCGGTCAGGTCATAGGCCTTTATTTCGGTCTCTATGGGTGTTTCGGACGAGACAAAAACATGCCCTCTGACTGTCCATACTCTAAGCCCAAATTCGCGCTCATCCTCCTGTGTTCCTTCGTATAAAGGGTCTCCACACGCTGGTTCCCTTTGCCATGTGGCCGCGGCATCTATCACCATGAGGTTTGGGTCAGGGGTTATGCTTATGACCTCCATTAAACCGTCGCCGTCTCTGTCTCCTATGGATGCCTCTATGTCAAAGCAGAGCTCTGCGGTTGATTGTAGATCTATCACATCCCAAATACCCTTCAGCCTGCTTGGACCCTGAACATCGTGCTCCCAGAAGTAGGCCATCCCTTCTCCCTGGCAGTTTCCTCCGGTTATGATTATCTCTAGATATGAGTCCCCGTCAATATCAGCCAGAGTTGGGCAGGCTCTGAACCTGTCACCTATCCTCCTTATCTTGTCCTGCCACCTGAGAGTCCCATCTAAACCGTTCACAACGATAACGAGCGTATCAGCCCAAACATAGACCACATCAGGAGTTCCATCCTTATTCAGGTCCCCTACGCCCGTTCCAGAATACTGACGGATGAAAGAGCCGGGATTGCCGCCCCAGGCTGAACCATTGTAGGTCCAGACGTCCGAGAAACCCGAGCCGGTCCAGTTTCTCAAAGAGACCATAGAATAATAAGGGGAGTTTTCGTTCCTGTAGAAGACCACGACCTCGCGGGCCGCGTCAGCGTCAAAGTTATCCAAGGCCGGGGTATAGGTATCACAATAATACCCTATGCTGTCCTTGGCTATGACAGCGCCGTTTACTGGATTAACCATCACTATGCCGGATAACCTCC
>CBFGJU010000123.1:0-3570 GCA_965649155.1 Caldifarciminota bacterium
CCCGGCTATGGCCCGAGTGCTAACTGGACCCTGACCACCCCCGCGCAGAACTTCTCAACGCTATCCAATCCTGTCCTGAAATTCTGGCACTGGTATGAAACCGAGTCCGGCTACGACACATGCAGGCTTGAGGTGTCCACCAACGGCGGGGGTTCCTGGACAGAGCTGGCGAAGTGGGCCGGCTATGGAACCAGCTGGCAGGAGGTCTCGGTCAGCCTCTCTGCTTACGCTGACAGGCCCTCGGTCATGATAAGGTGGCGCCTGACCTCGGATGCCACTGTCCAGTATGATGGCTGGTTCGTGGACGATGTCAGGATACTTGATGGCCCGACCGGAGCCACGAACCTTTATGCCACGAGCTTTGAAAGCGGCGATCCTTTTGATCTGGTGACGCAGATCATTGCCCCTGGAGTTGCCGCGCCGTGGGAAATGGGACAGCCCACCAGCGGTCCCGGTTCAACCCCTTATGGCACCAGGGTCATTGCGACCAACAGAAGCGGCAACTACAACAACTCTGCTGACGAGGCTTATCAGAAAGTAGCCAGCCTCAACGCGTCCGGCTACTCATACCTTGAGATGAACTTCTGGCAGTGGTATTCAACCGAGACCGGCTTTGACTCCGGCTGGGTTGAAGTTTCCACTGATGGCGGCTCATCCTGGATCAAGGCCTCCCCAAGCTACCGTGGTTCCTCCGGCGCGTGGGTGAGAACCACCCTCGATCTCTCTTCATATATCTCCTCCCAGTTCAAGTTCCGTTTCAGGTTCAAGTCCGATGGCTCTATTGTTTATCCCGGATGGTATATTGACTCGGTCAGGGTGACCGCGGGAACAATGACCACCTTCAGGAGCTGGGACTTTGAGGCTGATTCCGGAAACTACACCGCGAACCCCGCGGCCACCAGGACGAACAGGAACGAGTGGGCCTGGGGTGCACCACCGGCCGCGATAGGAGCTCACTCAGGAACCCGTTGCTGGGGGACAGACCTGAACGACATTTACGAGAACAGCGCGACCATGGTTCTCCTCGGCCCTGTCAGGGATGTCAACACATGGCCGCGCCTCATCCTTGATTTCTGGCACTGGAGAGACGCTGAGAGCATTGACACCTCCATAGTTGAGGTTTCCTCAAATGGCGGCGCGACCTGGAACCGGGTCGCGGTCTACACCGGAACCTTCCGTTCCTGGCGTGCCGAAACCCTCAATGTCAGTCCATACAAGAGCGCTAACTTCACCTTCAGGTTCATTCTGAAGACGGACGCGTCCGTTGCTGACACTGGCTGGTATATAGATGATGTTGAGCTTGACACGGTTGCCCCGAACATGGTCCGGATAACCGGAAGCCCCATCTATGTTTCCCAGGGCTATGTTGCTTGCTACATTGAGAACACCACCCTGGATGGCTACGGGACGATCACCGCGGCCACGGACACCCTCCACCCGCGCGGGGCTGACATAAGCCTCCTTTATGCCGGCGCATCCCATGATCCATGGTCAAGCTACCTGACCGTCAGGTCGCACCGGAGCAACATTGATTTTGTCACCAGGGATGCGGGTTGCACTACACAGACAGGCTATACCGTGACCCAGATGGACCCATACTGGCTTGGTTCATACATGATCAAGGGCAACGAGGACTCGGTTGTCACGATCTGGGACGGCCTGCCGGACAACCTCCGGGTTGAACAGCACATCTATGCCCTGGGTAGCAATGTCTCAGACGCCAGGATACAGGTGATGACCTATGTAATCAACACCCACACGAGCCAGAGTCGGACCGTATCGGTCAGATACGAGTGGGACATCCACATCTTTGATACGGACGCGCCATACATCAGGGCATACAAGACCACCGGGTGGAGCGGTTGGTATGGCTCAGAGAGGCACTGGTGGGGAGATTCCATGGGCCTTTACTACGAGGAGAACCAGAATCCCCTTCTGGGTGTTCCTCTTTGGCACTACATATCCTGCAAGTGGGCGCCATGGCCTCCGGATCCCCTTGACCCGGACACCTTCTTCTTCGTCCGGTGGCCCCTTGCCTTTGGCTCTGCATTCCCGGTCAATTACATGGCTGATGGCAGGGATAGTCTGGGACGCTATTTGGATGATTGCGTGGTGTTCATGTGGGTCAACAGAACCATAGGGCCCAGAGACACCCTCAAGGTGGTTGAATACCTCTGGTCTCCGAATGAGCCCCTCTCTGAGAATGTTGAAGAGCCAGGCCTTCCCGAAAAGCCCTTTGTCGGCCTCTCTGGCCCCAATCCCGCGAGGCCCGGGGACGCGCTCTGGTTTGGACTCTCCCGCGACCAGACGGTTGAGTTGAAGCTTTACTCAGTTGATGGCAGGCTCGTGAAGACCCTCGTCTCCGGCAAGGCCGAGGCCGGAACCCACTCCATAACACTGCCAAGGCTACCGTCGGGAACCTACTTCCTGATAATGGACGCTGAGGCTGACGGCAGGTTCTCCAGGAAGCTACTGGTGAACAGGTAATCCCTGCTGATGATAAAAAAGGCGGCCCCGCGGGGCCGCCTTTTTCTTTCGGTGCCAAGGTTCTACATGCGTCTCACCTTCACGGCCTTGGGGCCTTTGTCGCTTTCTATGACCTCAAAGGAGACTTTCTCCCCCTCTTCCAGACTCTTGTAGCCGTCTGTCTCTATGTCGCTGTAGTGAACGAAGACAGAACCCTGCCCATCGTCCCTGTCTATGAAACCATATCCCTTGCGCGCGTTGAACCAACGCACCGTGCCTTCTAGCCTTTCATCTGACATTTACAAAAAACCTCCGAAAAGTTGACCAAGTGCAAATTATACGCCCGGCCGGCCGGGTATTGCAAGTATTAGAAATTAACATTCCGGCGAGACCTCTGAAAAGGTAGTAATAACTTAGTGGTTCGGGCCATGTTTATCCGGATCCAACGGAACGAGGTTCTAAAAGGGGTCTCATTCCGGCGGAAGTGTCCGTTTTCGCGCTCCTGGTAGTCAATAGAAAAGCCCGGCCACCGAAATGTGAACGAGTCCGCTTTCTCCTGCGCCCGCGCTCCTGGCATACACGGCCTCAAGTCCCAGGTTCCTTCCCCTTAGCCTCAGCCCTGCCCCGTATGAGAAAGGCGACGGCAGATCCTGGGCCGGACACCAGTCCAGGAACCCAAAGGGCGATACCGCACCTCTCATTCCCAGTTCCGCTGATACTACCCCATAGTTCTCAAGAAAGAACCTCTGCGGCCTGTATCCCCTTGGCGGGGCATTGCCCCCAACCTGGAACAAGTCAGAGATGAGGATTGCCTCGTCCGAACGCAGGAGAAATCCCATTCCGGCCAACCCCGCTGTGAGAAACCTCACCGGAACGCGCAGGTTGGCCTCGCAGGTGATCCTCTGCAGTGACGGCGACAGCCTTGAATCCACGGATACCATGAATCCCCTCTCCGGGAACATCCTGGGCCTCAGTCCGGCCCAGATTCCGCCTGCGAGGAGAAAGAACCCCGATGAGCTCGCCCCGGCCTTGAAATCCCTCGCGTCCCGCCAGCTCTGCCCGGCCCACAGCTCTGTCTCTCCGGAGAACGGATAGACTGCCCTG
>CBFGJU010000124.1:0-3557 GCA_965649155.1 Caldifarciminota bacterium
GCGATGTTGACGCGGCCGAATACGCCAGCTACATATATGTGGGCTATGCCAACTCATACAGCAACTCTGCCTGGATCAGGAGATTCAACGAGAACAACGGCGCTCATGACAACGGGTTTGGCTATGTCTCGGTTATAACGGGAAGTGGGGGCATCCGCGAGCTGAATGTGGAACCCAACAGGGCATCTGGCTCCGAGCTCTATTACGGGGTCATTGATCAGGGCAATGCGTTTCTCTGGTCATACTCCGCCGACAGTGGAGTCTCATGGACAGCCCGCAACCCCGGAGTCACCAACGCTGGCAATGGGCTTGACATGGATTATGGGCATATGACTGGCGCCCAGCACTACCTGTGGGCAAGCTGGATCGACACCTCTAGCCAGCTCTGCGCTGGTGGCAGGGTCTCGGGCGCGTGGGAACTGCACAACAGCCTCACGGACGCTGACTGGTATACCAGGATAGCCCAACACGGCGATACGATCATTATTCTCTACTCTGATACCGCAACCACCAACCTTGAATACAGGATTACCTACGACGACGGAGGATCATGGACCTGGGGCACCATATATGATTCCACGGATGCCGGCGCGTTTGACATAACCGGCCGCGGGGGCCAGGGTTGGCAGACAGCGTTTTGCGACTACTATTCTGCTGGCCCGGAGACCATGAAATACAGGCACAGGACATACTATCTGTCAAATTGGGATAATGTCCAGAGCTTCGGCAACCGGGACGCCTACTTTAACTACAACAGCTCCATTGACTACCTGGGATCCGCGGGGGCTTATGGCGTCGCATACCTGGACGACAATTTCGTCGTCTGGTTTGACAGGATTGACTGGACGGATGTGGCTGAGTCCGCTCCCAGGCCCCTGCCCATGGACTTCAAGGCCCTTCCTGGCGTAGGAAGAACAACCCTTTCCTTTGTCCTGCCCCAGGACTGTTTCGCGAGCCTGAAGATATATGATGTTCGCGGCGCTCTTGTCCGCGACCTTTCCGGCAACTACAAGGAAGGCCTTAACAAGGTTGAGTTTGTGCCCTCTGGCTCAGGAACCTTCTTCGCCATCCTGATGGCTGGAGATCAGCAGGCCAGGACAAAGTTCGTCTCCGCGAAATAGTCCTTATCCTCCTGAAAAACCACAGCCCCGGCTCGCGCTGGGGCTTTTTGATTTGCCGAAGAAGATTGACTTCCGGCCTGAGCCAGACCAGAATTGCCCCTACCTGATGGTTATGAGGTTCACCACCAGAAGGGAATACACGAAAGCGGCTACGGCGGCCAGGAGGGTTTCCAGCTTCTTTGAGACCGGCTCGGTCAGGTGATCCAGGGGCACGAGCGCTATCCAGCCCCCATCCCAAGCGGAGACAAAGGATGGATTGAGCCTGGCAGAAAGCGATTTCAGGTTCCAGATCATCAGGACTATGATGAGCATAACAGCCGTGTATTTCTCAAGGAAAAGGGTGCCGCCAAGCGCGTTCCATCCCCCGTGCATTCCTATTGCGGCCAGAAAGGCCAGGACGACGAGCCACCAGTAGCCCCTGGTTTTCCGCGCGAACCAGGCCCTCGCGAGGGCAAAGCCAACCAGGCCCGTGAACGCTGAGTGGGTGGGAACGCTCCTGGCGACCGCAACCGAGAGTATCGTCCTGTAATAGGATTCCGGGTCGTGAGCGAGGGACTGATACGCTCCCTGCAATATGTAGCCCATGTTCTCTGTCAAGGCAAAACCCGCGCCAACAAAGCAAGCAAGCATGAAGCACATGATTGGGCCTTTTGGCTTCATGACCCACGCCATCACCAGAAACAGTATAGTTTTTACGCTCTCCTCTATGAAACCGGCCTCAAAGAAATCCCGCCAGACCCAGGGTTTGACGAACCAGGGCCTTATCTGCGCGGGATCAACCCAGGTCTTCGCGGCCAGGACAGCAACCGCGCCGGTCATGCCGAGGGCAAGGGCCAGCGCGAGCCTGAACGGAGATTGCCTGGCCCTCCTGTCAACCAAAAGGAGCAAAACAGCCCAGGAACCATTGAAGAGAAAAGACAGGAGGACAGCGTCAGCGTTCACGCGACCAGCCTCCTCAGGTCATCCCAGAAGCCTGGGTAGGAGACCTCGTGCGCGAAGGGATGATCCAGTTTGAAATCATGACCAGATGCGGCGCATGCGACCGCAAACCCCATCGCGAGCCGGTGATCCCCCGCGGTCTCGTAGGGGCCGCCCTTGAAACCGAAAGGCCCTTTCACCCTGAAACCATCCGGAAACTCCTCCGCGTCCGCGCCCTGGCGCCGGAGGTTCCGGATGAGAAGGGCTATCCTGTCGGATTCCTTTGACCTGAGCCCGGCCGCGCCGCGAACCACGACCTCGCCGTCAACCACCGATGCGAGAATTCCCAGGAGCGTCAGCTCGTCAACCGCGGAGGGAACCTCGTCCGGCGCAACCTCAACGCCGGAGAGTAGCCCGGAATATTCCGCGACGAGCCTGCCTGCGGGTTCAGGCCCATCGCCCGTTACATCCCAGCTGATTCGCGCGCCCATACGAAGGAGCATATTGTAAAACCCCATTCTGGTTGGATTCAGGCACAGGTCCTTGAAAACAATCGGGGGGCCAGGCTTCATAAGCCTGAGCGCTACAAGGAAAGCGGCCGAGGAGGGGTCGCCGGGAATGTCAATGCTGAAACCGGGAACGGCGGGGCCTGGATGAAAAACGATCTGGTCTCCAATCCTGATGTCCTGGCCGAGCCACGCGAGGAGCCTTTCGGTGTGATCCCGTGTTCTCGTGGGTTCGGAGAAAACAACGGATTTCCCGCCGGCGAGTCCAGCGAGCAAGAGGCCAGACTTGACCTGAGCCGAAGGCGAGGCCGCGCTGTGGGAGATGTCTCCGGTTATTCCGGAGAGGAGTTCGGCCGGCGGATACTTGCCGTTTCTCAGCTTCAAGAGCGCGCCAGCGGACAAAAGGGGGCGGGCTATCCCATCCATCGGTCTGCCGCGCAGGGAATCGTCCCCGTCAAGGACAGCCCTCACCCCCGCGCCGGAAAGAAGGCCTATGAGGAGCCTCATGGTGGTGCCGGAGTTGGCGCAGTTGAGAACATCTGCGGGGCAACGAAACGGGGATGGGGAAACGCGCAGTTCCTCGTTACGAACAGAGGCAGAAAGGCCAAGGGATCTGAGACAGGAGAGGGTTGCCCCAACATCAAGGCCCTGATTGAGGTTCCTCAGAGCAGAGGCTCCGGAAGCCAGCGCGGCAAGCAGAAGGGCCCTGTGAGAAACCGACTTATCAGGTGGAGACATGAAAACCCTTTCGGCCACACGATTATTTTGAAGGTTCGGGCCGCTGTCGCGCAATCCTATAATGCTCCTGAGATCTCGCATAAACCCGCCTCCCGGAAACGACAACGAGCCTGTCCTGAAACATTGACCCAGGGGCCGCGAGGAACCGAAATTCCGTCCGGGTAGCCCTGGCTCTTTTTAACCCACTTCCTGCGCAAAATCCCTTCCCAGGCGGAACCGAAGGTCTCGGTAGGAGAGTTTTCCAAACCCGCAAACGGCCGGGAATCCTCCCCAG
>CBFGJU010000125.1:0-3540 GCA_965649155.1 Caldifarciminota bacterium
ACGGGATAATGTGTTCCGGCGTGAAGAAGATCGTGTGCCCACATTATAATTTCAGGGTGAACGAACCGCTTCCAGATAGATACGATTTCGCGTCCTCGGAGGCGAGGTGGTTTGATTTCTGGGAAAAGAAGGGGCTTTTCAGACCAAGGCCAGGGAAGGCCAGGTTCGTCCTGATGATGCCCCCGCCGAATGTTACGGGCATCCTGCACATGGGCCATGTCCTGAACAACACCATCCAGGATGTCCTGGTCCGGTGGCACAGGATGAGAGGGGATGAGACCCTCTGGCAACCCGGCATTGACCACGCTGGAATAGCCACCATGAACAAGGTTGAACAGGAGGTGGCGAAGGAGGGAAAGACCCGGTTTGACATCGGCAGAGAGGAGTTCATAGCCAGGACATGGGCGTGGAAAGAACGCTATGGCGGCACGATAATAAAGCAGCTGAGGCGCCTCGGTTGCTCAGCGGATTGGGAGAATCTGGTTTTCACTATGGATCCCGGCTACTCAAGGGCTGTGCTGACCGCTTTCGTGGAGCTTTTCAACCAGGGCCTCATCTATCGGGGAAAGAGGCTGATAAACTGGTGCCCGAGGTGCAAGACAGCGCTCTCGGATGACGAGGTTGAGCACGAGGACACCGGCTCGCACCTCTGGTATATAAAATACCCCCTGGCTGATGGGAATGGCTATCTGGTTGTTGCTACCACGAGGCCGGAAACATACCTGGGGGACACCGCGGTCGCGGTAAATCCGAGAGACAGCCGGTTCTCCGGGCTCGTGGGCAAGAGGGTCAAATTGCCCCTGATAAACTGGGACAGAACTGACATAAATGGCAATCCGGTCCCCCCAGAGGTTCCGGTCATAGCGCACAGGGCGGTTGACCCTGAGTTCGGGACAGGCGCGGTGAAGGTGACCCCCGCGCACGACCAGGCTGACTACGAGATAGCGCAGGACGAGCATCTTCCCATTGTCCAGGTGATAGACCAGGGCGGGATGATGAACGCGAACGCGGGGCCATTCGCCGGCCTCACGAGGGAGGAGGCGCGGGAACGCGTGGTTGCAGAGCTGGAAAAGGCAGGATTTCTTGAAAAAATTGAGGACTACACGGTTCCCCTGGGCAGTTGCTACAGGTGCAACACAGCCATAGAACCATCCCTCTCGGAGCAGTGGTTCGTCAGGATGAATGAGCTCGCTGGACCGGCAACAGAGGCGGTGAAAACCGGCAGGGTAAGGATAATCCCTGACTACGGCGAGAAGATCTTCTTCAACTGGATGGAAAACATCAGGGACTGGTGCGTCTCCAGGCAAATATGGTGGGGCCACAGGGTCCCGGTCTACTATTGCGATGACTGCGGGGAGATATTCGCGAGCGTAGAGAGGCCCGAAGGGTGCCCCAAGTGTGGCTCCGTCAACATCAGGCAGGACGAGGATGTCCTGGATACCTGGGCCTCGTCGTGGCTCTGGCCTTTCGCCACACTTGGTTGGCCGAGTGAGAACGAAAGGCTCGCGAGATATTATCCGGGAGATGTTCTGGTCACTGGTTGGGAAATACTCTTTCTCTGGGTAGCCCGGATGATGATGTCCGGCGCCAGGTTCATGAGCCAGATGCCCTTCCACACGGTTTATCTTCACGGCATAGTCAGGGACGAACGGGGGCGGAAGATGGAGAAATCCCTCGGGAATTCGCCGGATCCGCTTGACCTCTTCAAGCAATACTCGGTTGACGGGGTCAGGATGGGGATAATGTTCATAACCCCGGAGGGGAAGGATGTCCTCTTTTCCCTGAAATCCTGCGAGATAGGCCGCAACTTTTCCAACAAGCTATGGAACGCCGGGAGGTTCATTCTCTCAAACGCTGGCGGCCAATTCCGGGGCCTTCCTGAAAACCTCGCGCTTGAGGACAGGTGGATTCTGTCCCGGCTGGACTCGGCTATTGCCAGGACAACGGGATTTCTTGAATCATATGACCTCAACGCGGCCATAAAGAGCCTGTATGATTTTCTCTGGTCCGAGTTCTGCGACTGGTATCTTGAGGCAATAAAACCAAGGGTCCAGGCAAAGGACAGGTCAGGGATTGATGTAGCGCTTTTTGTCCTTGAAAACTATCTCCGGCTCTTGCACCCATTCATGCCTTTCATCACAGAGGAGCTCTGGCAGGCCCTTCCGAACAGAACCGGGGAATCCGTGATGATCGCGCCATGGCCAGAGCCTCTGGGAAAAACTGATCCAGAGGCCGAGGAAGGTTTCGGCATCCTCCGAGAGATAGTGTCCGGCGCCAGGGAGATTAGGGGGACATTCGGGGTTCCGAAGAAAGCCAGGATAGGCCTGGTGTTCAGGGATTCGCCTCTGGCCCTGACCCTTGCGGAGGAAAACCTTGCCCTCCTGGGCTTTCTCGCGGGCATAGAGGATGTTTCGGAAGCGGATGAACCGCCCGCGGGCTCCGCGCTCATTCCCTCAAAAGCCTTTGAGGCCTACATTCCCCTGTCAGGCATAATTGATACGGCGAAGGAGAAGGCCAGGCTTGAAAAGGAAATAGCCGAATTATCCGTTCAGGTTGAGAGAATGAGGGCCCGGCTCTCCGACCCGAATTTCATCCAGAAGGCGCCTGGTGGCGTCATCGCGGAGCAGAAGAACCGGTTCTCCGAAATGGAGGCGAAGCTTGAAAGGCTCAGAGGACAGGTGGGAAGGCTGTAGGAACAACTCATGGGTTTCTCCTATACCTGATGCCCAGCGGAAATCCGCCTATTAAAGACCCTTAACCAGGAACTAATCTATCTCAATCCCATCAAGGAATCTCTTCATCTCGCGCTCATCAGCGGAGGTGAATCTCCGAGAGCCATATCTGTCAAACTCAATCGTGAAAACGCGGGAATCCCTCTTGCTCGCGACGGCTATGTATCTGTAGATGAAGACCTCCCCTGCTTCATCTATGACATAGGTGGCCTCGTAGCCCCGGAGTCCGGACAGGGTTATCCTGCCCTCGCGTAGCGCGGAAGGGTGATCAACCTCTGGCGCGTAGAGCATGTAGCGCGCGACCTCGTCAGCGGTCTTGCGGTCAAACATCTCCGGATCCATGATGCAGGTCACAGTGGCCTCAAGGCCGTCCACATGCGCGAATATGCCCATCGTCACCTCCTGTTCCGAGGGGCCTTCCGAGGGCCGGTATTCTATCGTTTCCCAACCCTCCGGCAGGACCAGCGAGAGACCGAAACCCTCAAAATCCGGCTCCCGGCCCACCAGGGTTGGACCCCCGCCACCTTCTTCAATTCCCTCACGGAACTTCTGGATGAGCTCTCCGAGTCCGCACATGTTGCAGGCGAGGAGGAACCCGGCCGCGGCCGCCACGGGAAAAATCAAGGACTTTCGCATATATTAAATTATAAGGGCACAAAGGCGATCGTTGCAATTCGCGGCTGTGCGGTGATCCTTCAGCAGGATGGCCTCATAATATTTTAACCCAAGGCCAGGTTTTATATTCCCTGATTTTTGCCTGTAATCAACCAACCTGGCAGGTGGTGCCGATTTCAGCGTCACCAAGATC
>CBFGJU010000126.1:0-3527 GCA_965649155.1 Caldifarciminota bacterium
CCATAGCCGGGGCCGTCAGGGCTTGTCCCCCAGCAGTATGAGCCGGAGTGCGCGGCACCCGGACCGTTTGAGGGGTTATCCCACCCCCATCCACCCGTGCAGAACCAGTCCGGCGGCGCGGTGAAGCCACCGTTGGAAGCCTCAAAATCCCAGGTTATGAGGCCTTGGGGCCCGGCCCAGGGAGCACCGGAACCAATATTTTGAGGAATGACCTCCTCCTGTTGATCCTTCCAGAGACCCTTTTCCCGGAGGGCCTTCTCATCGTCCTGTGTAGCGCCAAGAAGCAAAATACCGAGGAATAAGTTCATACTACTATACCTCCCTCTTACTCATCTAAGGTTATATATACTGGAAAGTGTGCGGATTGTCAAGGGCCGGTTTCGGGGCCGAACCGCGTTGTGGCAGGATAAGTCCTTGCGGCCGTTGAATTTATCGGTAATCAAAGGCATAACGAATTGTCTCGGTTTGTTCGTTACCTTAGCGTATAGATCTGCCTCTTTTGGGGCACGCGGAGCCACTTCCAGAGATCCGGGGCATCCTTCCAGCCGGTCTCATCCCAGTAAGCCCAGACGCAGTGCTCCCCGGCTTCCCCACGCTTCTGCCACCATGCGTAAAGCCCCGTGCCCGTGCAGGCGAGATCGTATCTGAAACGGTTCCCTTTCTGTTCGGATATAACGGAGAAAATCGCGAGAAAAAGGGTGTCCTCAACGCCCTGATTTGAGGCGTATGAATAGACGAGGGAGATCGCGCCGGCCGAATCAGAGAATTCTTCCTTCAGTATCACGCCAAGAAAACCAGTGTTGGTAACCTCTGCCTTCATCATGTTGCCGTAAAGATTGAGGGTTGTCTCAAGCAGCGACCTCGCCTCCTGGGCCGCGACCGCAAGGGCTTTCGGGTCGCGGTTATCGGGGCTGACCAGTAGCCAGTTCATTGAAACAAATCCAGCAAGCAATGCGCCTGTCATTCCTGCCTCCTGTCGGTTCAACGAAATTATAAAGCCTCGCGCGGGCAAAAATCAGAGCAGGATCCTGTCAGGTTCCACCTCAACAAGCTCAGCCAGGCCCGGCTCCCTGATAACGGGCAGGACAAGCCTTCCGGACGCGATCTTCTTGTCGTGGGGGATGAGCGCACGGGCCGCTTCCGGGTCAAAACCCTCTGGCAGTTCGGTGGGCAATCCGTGGTCGGAAAGGTTCTCGCGGAGTTCGTCAACCAAGGCGGGAGGGGTTATACCCATGCGAACGCCAAGTTCCGCCTCCTTGACCATACCGATGGAAATTGCGCGGCCGTGCGAGAGGCCAAGACTGAGCTCAAGCGCGTGGCCAACAGTGTGGCCGAGGTTCAGGATGTGTCTCCTGCCCCTGTCAAAGGGATCATCCCTGACAACCGAAAGTTTTGCCACTCCGGCGAGCCTGATCATCTCGCTGAGGGACGAAAGCTCCCGACGAACCAGGGCATCCTTTTTCTCGCGGATCGCATCCCATAGCTCGCTAGAGGCAGCCAGTCCGGTCTTTATGGCTTCGGCCATGCCGTCCGCGAACCCTTCCCTGCTGAGACTGAGAAGGAAAACCGTGTCAGCAAGGACACGCTCCGGGAAGTGGAATGTCCCGACCAGGTTCTTTACCCTGCCGAGGTTCAGCGCGTTTTTACCCCCCAAGGAGGAATCAACCATGGCCAGGAGGGTGGTGGGAACCTGGATCAGGGGAACGCCCCTCATGTAGGTTGAGGCCACGAATCCAGCCAGGTCGCCGACAGAACCGCCGCCTATGGCTACGACGGGAGTCTGCCTGTCAGCCATTAGGGTCTTCATCCCCCTCCAGGCCCTCTGCGCCTCCGCGAGGGTTTTGGAGGACTCTCCGCCTGGGAGCATGTGAACAACCAGGGGGCCGAGGGCCTTGAGCCCCGCGGCAACATCCTTGCCATAAGCGGCCCAAACACGCTTGTCCGTCACCAGGAACACCCTGGAGTACCCGAGATCTCTCAGAATGTCCGGGAGCCTTCGTGACGTTCCCCTGCCGACGAGAAAGCCCTCGTCGGCCTCCGAGAAGTCCGGCTCAAGGAGCCAGATCACCATCGCGGCAACCTGCGCTGGCGTCCTCCCGTCAATCCTGATGGTGTGGCCTGCCCTCTGGTAAAAGGCCCTTCTGGCGCGCAGGATGTCCGCGAGCTTGCCTGGTCCACCAGAAAGCAGGGGCCTTTCCCCGGAACCCGCGACCTGCCTGGTCAGGGTGGAAACTGACGCCTCAAGATAGACCGAAAGGGAACCCTCGCTCTCCATGACCCTCCAGGATTCGGCCGAGAGCACAGCGCCTCCGCCGGTTGCCACCACGACATTATCGCGCTCGCCAGCCCTCGCGACAGCCTCCTTCTCGGCCTCCCGGAAAAAGGCCTCGCCCTTTCGGGAGAATATCTCTGGAATGGTCATGCCCAGGGCCTCGGTGACCATCGCGTCCGTGTCAAGAAAATCCCAGCCCATGGCCTCAGCGACGCGCTTGCCCACGGTGGACTTTCCAGCGCCCATCATTCCAACCAGGAATATCCTTCGGATCATAGGACTCCAATCTCCCTTGCGGCGGAAACGAGCTTCTCGGCCCAGCCGTTGAACTCCCCACCCAGCCAGAGAACCAGCGAGGCCGCGGCCTGGCCTATCAGGACAGGCAGGCCATCGGAATAAGGGGTGGCTACCGATGTCATCGCTATTCTCATGTCTCTTGCCCTTTCGCCATAATTCATGTCCAGGACGAAATTATCTCGCCCTATATGCTCCGGGAGCAAAGGGGGCACCCCGGGCGGTGCCGCGTTTATCAGTATATCGCGATCCCCAAGAATTTCTGGCCGAAGTTGATCTCGTGTGATTCTGTAAGGCCCGGGTTCTCTGCTCAGGAAGAGAAAATCCTTTCCCCTTGAACGAAGCGCGCGGGCCGCGGCCCGAGCGCCCGGTCCAGTGCCAACGATAAAGGCTTTATCAGGATTGAGTCCCAGATAATCAAGCGCAAAGAGGACCCCGACCCAGTCTGTGTTGTGGCCCTCCCAGGAACCGGACCGCTTAACGGCGCAGTTGACGCCCTTTATCTCCCGCGCATCAGGCGAAATGCTGTCCATGAAGGGAATTATGGCTTCCTTCAGGGGAGTGGTTATGTTGAGGCCAGAATAGTCGCGTGCCTGGTTTTCCATGAAGGCCTTGAGGTCAACGGGTTCTATCTCCCTCGCGTGATAATCAATGCCGAGCCTGGCCATCAGCGCGGGCGAAAGGCTGTGGGAGACCGGACTGCCAACGAGCGCGTATCTGGCCATTGTGAAATTATAAGGTCTGGCCTGCGATCAGAGCCTTTCCGAGCAGGAGCAGGCCACGGATTATTCTAAATCCCTTCTTACCAAGGAGTTCCGTCATTTATTTGCAATTTTCGCCCTTTTTTGCAAACAAATGCCCATTTGTTTTAAGCCGGGGGAAAATAACCTCGCAAGCTCTTGGCTATCAAGGACTTAAAATTTTGCCCCCTACCTCTGGTTTCTGCCGGGGATGAGAGCGA
>CBFGJU010000127.1:0-3506 GCA_965649155.1 Caldifarciminota bacterium
TATCATGCCCTTTCTGGCTTTGAGGACGAGCTTCTCGCCCTTGCCTATGTAGAACCTTCCCTCCGCGAGAGCATCACCCATGAAAGCCATGATCTTGATTGAGTGCGAGCCCGGCGCGATGTTCTGGGTCGTGAACCTGTCCTCTACCCAGCTCATTGAGCCGACTTCCCTGCCGTCAATTATGACATCGTTCGGCCGCTCGTCAGAATCGCCAGCTTTTTCATAGTATATCTCCAGGATGTTCTCATACATGACCTGGGTGGCCGCGTATTCTGGCGGGAGAACAGCGAGCCGGTATGTCTTAGCCAGATCAAAGCTGGGCGACAGTGTAGCGGTCGCCTGGTATTCCTCTATGGCCCTGACCATTGCTGGCGGCACGCATGACGAGAGGGCCAGGGTGCCGAGCGCGCAAGCGGAAATTATTATCTTTTTCATAGCTCTAGATTATAATTGACCAGCGAGGGCCGGGAAAAGTTCCCGCGCTAGCTCATAATCATGGCCGCCCAACATGGCCCGGAAATCTGCAGAGCCAGAAAGCCCGACCCGGACAAATATAAACCCCTGAAGGATACCTGGTGCGGGGCAGGCTTTTAGCCTGCGAGATCACCCCAGAAAATTCAGGACATCCCTGAGCCCGGCAATCCGTGGCCCTTCCCAGCTCCTGGCCTCCGCGGTGAAGGGATCAGAGGCCACCTCGCCGGGAAAACTGATCAGGATGGTGGTCATCCCGAGGCCTCTGGCGCCGGAGAGCTCGTTGTTGCCGCCGTCGCCAATGTAGAGGCAAGCCTCAGGCCTCACCCCCAGCTCGTCGCAGACCAGAAGATACATGCGCGGATCGGGCTTCCTCACGCGAGCGACCGGCGAGAAGACCACAGAGTCAAAATAACCAGATATGGGCAGATCAGCCCAGAGCTGGGGAACCTCTGGAGAGCAGTCGCTCATTAGTCCGAGCGAGAGCCCCCGCGCCTTCAATTCTTCAAGAACAGCAGGAGCATCCGGGCGCGGGACGAGCCTTGAGCGAACGAAATCCTCCCTTATCCTCACAGCCCTGGCTATCCGTTCTTGGTCCGGCCGGAGACCGAGAAGCTCTGTTATGATGCGAAGGTTATCCGCTATTGTTGGAATGTTTCCAACCAGGCGTTCGCCGCATGTGTCTGTCCAGGCCTGGATAAAATCCTCGCGTGACAGGCCAAGCGTATCCGCCACCTCTCTGAGGTGATCGTCGTGCCCCTCCCAGAACCCCGAGACAAGTGTTCCGAAAAGGTCAAAGATGGCGGCCCCGTGCCTCATCCGTATATTATAATGTCCGGCCGGTTGCCCGCGCGTGGGCCGGGGCAATATAATGTTCAATGAAATCAGAGGAGAAATGAGATGATTGGACTTATCATCGCGCTCTCGGCCGTGCCCCCGGAGGTTCACAGGGCAATGGAGGCCATTGATTGGACAGCGAGGCCGGAGGTCCCGGCCTTCACCCAGATCAAGGGGTTCCCCGGCGGAGGCCTGAATACCGCGCTCGTGGACATGGTGAACGGAATCATGCCGGAATCAAAGGGCCCGCCATACATAATAGGGGACACGCCAAACGAGACCCTGAGGGTAACCGGAACCTGGGAATGGAACGGTGATGTCTTCATAGTGGGCAACGGCGTCTTCCTGGTTCAGGGTGGAACCATCACGGTCAGGGGCAACATACAAGCGATGGATCAGGGAAAGTTTCTAATATACGATGGCACAGCGAGGTATCCACAGAGCTTCTCCTACCAGTGGGGAACCGTGCTCACCGGGAACGCGCTCATGGAGGCCAGGCGTTCGGTGTTTGACTACAACAACATCTCCTACAACCTTGCGGCCCTGGATAATGCCTACATCATTTGGGACACGATTACCACGAGGGGCTGGACAACGGCTGTTTGCTGGGGAAGGAGCATAGCCGGCCTGAGGAAGGTCAATGTCGCCGGGGAATGGCTCTTCACGGACTCGTCCATAGCGACCTTCAAGGACATAGACACCATGCTCGCTTGGTTCTTCTACGGCCAGGGGGCTACCATTGATTTTACTTTCCCGAGCTGGAACAACATAGATGTCTTTGAGATGAGGGACGGGATAACGGGCGTCTCAGGCATAAAATACCAGGTGAGGATAGACACAACGCGGTTTTGCATGTGGGGAACAATAATCCAGCCGGGTTGCAATGTCACCTTCAGGGACTCGCCCATGCGCACGGTCGGCATAATGGGCCTTGGCGCGGATTCCCAGAACCTCTCTGGCCTGGTGAACGGAATGAGCTACACGGACTTCAGCCTGGGAATGACGGACAGGTATTTCCGTCTGGTCAACACATCCGTGATGACCTGGAGCCTGTATCCCGCGGACCAGTTTGTCCTGACATTTGACCACTGCATAGTTGGGGAGGTTCTCTCAATGAGCCAGGCCGTCGCTTGGGGTCAGAGCTATTTCCTGGACGGCACAGGCGGACATTTTGAGGCGAACGGCAACTCCTTCAACATAGCCATATCCTCTTCAATGACCTGCGAGATATACACCAAAGAGCAGGGCATCGCGCTCCTGGCCCTGGTCGGGATTCCAACCGCGTATGGCGGGATATGGGCGAGGAACACCTCGTGGATCATACTGGCCGAGTGCCAGTTCCCCGGCAGACCTGTTGCCTATGATTCAAGCCTGATCTGGGTCATCGGGGTGGATGAGCCCTTTTACGCGCCGACAGAGAGCTATGTGCCCATAATCGGCACCGCGAGCATAATAAAAGGACCCCTTGGCCTATACGGGTTTGACCACTACAACATATACTGGGCGCCAGCAGAGGACACAACGACCTGGAATCCCATAGATAACCCGCACAACGAGCCTGTCTGGAAAGACACCCTGGCGGTCTGGGACACCCACGGCCTCGGTTTCGGAACATATCTCGTGAAGATTGTGCTCTGGGACAACGCTCAGGATTCCCTGGATATAAACGATGTCATAATCCTGAACTACGAGGACACGACCGGAACCGTGAGCGAGGGGCCGAGAGGCCTCGGAACCGATCTCAGGGTGCTTTCCGGAGCAGAAGGCACCCTGCTTGAACTGAGCCTGTCCAGGGAAGGGCCGGTTGACCTTTGCCTTTACGACATAACGGGAAAGCGGGTTTCGGTCATCTGCCGGGGTTCGCTTGAGCCGGGCCGGCACCTCTTTCCGGTGAGAACGAAACCGGGGGTCTATTTCGCGAGGTTGATCTCGGACGAAACGACTGTAAACAGGAAGCTACTGATCCGGTAAGGCTTCAGGCTCCTCCAGGGGCGGCGCGCAGACATCCACCGCGCTCAGAGGGACTTTTTTGATAATCATTTCCGGCGCGGAGAACTCTGGAGAGCAGGGCAAGCTCTCAAGCGCAAGCACCCTGGAATCAACCGAAGGCACCCTCACCTTTATGGGGCAATCAACCACACATCCCGGATACTCGCCGTCCGGGCCGAGTTCAACCAGGAGTATATCATCTCCACCTA
>CBFGJU010000128.1:0-966 GCA_965649155.1 Caldifarciminota bacterium
GATCCGTGCTCATCATTCGGGGCATTCATAAGAGATCTCAAGGAGTGCCTTACCAGATTGAACTCCACCGGCCTCGCCCCTTAAGCTTTGTCCTTAAACGACTTGGGAAATCTCGCTGTCCTGATAATTATCGCGGCCGGTGGCCTCTCCCAGCCCCTGGCTCTGGACAGCTTCAGGATAACCTCCTCGTTCGGGGAATACAGGCACCTGCATTTTCACGCGGGCCTTGATTACAGCACCTGGGGACAGACGGGGGTCCCGGTTCTCGCGCTGGATGATGGAGTCATCTTCAGGGCCTCGTTCTCGCCATGGGGATATGGCAAGAACCTCTGGCTCATGACCGAGAAGGGTCTGATCCTCAGATATGTCCACCTTGACAGGTTCACGCCGAGGACGGATTCCCTGGTCTATCTGTTCAGGAAGGAGAACCGAACGGATACCGGCACCATTGAGATGGCGGTTAAGGTCAAAAAAGGCCAGGTGATCGCGTATTCCGGGGAGACAGGCGCGGGGCCCCCGCACCTGCACCTTGAGATATACGATTCCGCTGGGAGGCTGGTCAACCCGTGGGATCTGGGGCTTCGTTACCCAGACACAATCTCGCCCACAATAAGGGGAATCTCCGCGGTGCCCCTCGGGGGTCTGGTTGAGGGACTACCATTTGAGAGGTTCTATCCGACAAAAGGAAACCTCGTCCCGGAGACCATCCGGGTCTCCGGGCGTTTTGGCCTCATGCTCTGGGCACAGGACATCTGGGGAATGAGCGTGGGAATAAGGGGGGCCAGGATAACAATAGGTGACAGCATGGTTTTCTCGCTTGACTTTTCCGAGATAGACCCGAAGGACAACGCGTGGACGGACGCGCTATACGCTTTCTCCGGGGGCAATAATTCCGGCTCACCAGTGAGGTGCTGGTTTCTCTCGCAAAAAGAGGATCTCATCGCCGCGAGGGCATTGCCATACCTT
>CBFGJU010000128.1:976-3478 GCA_965649155.1 Caldifarciminota bacterium
TGACCTGCCAGAGGGAAACCACAGCGGGAGGGCCGAGGTCTGGGACTGCGCTGGGAACAGGGCCTATGCGAAATTCGTCATCAAGGTCGGGGGATCGCCTCTGGCATACAGGCCTCCAGCATATTGGGACATCAGGGAAAAGGGGTTCGCGCTGAGGAGCTTTGGATATGGGACACTCATGATTTCAAAAGCCGAGTTGAAGGGCCTTTCACCCCTGCAACATACGGATTCCGGTTATCTCTACTGGATAGGGAGGGACACATCGCTTGACCTCGGCGGGTTCCAGCTGTTGACGAAAACCATGGGTCCAGATGGCGGCGAGGCCTCGGCCTTTGGCTGGGGCATAAGGCTACCGGCAATGGCGCTGGCTTGCTCAACGCAGTTGGTCTTCTACAGGGACAGCCAGCGTGTAGCGCTACTGCCAAGATACCCGCCTGTTTCCGCGCGTTGCACCCTGTTTCTCCTGGAACCGGACTCCCTGGGCATATACATATCCGACGCGGAGGGCAAAGGCGTAAGGTATGCTGGCAGGGCTACCGGCGCGGCCGCGGGGAGGTTCGGATTCCTGCGGGCGTGGAGGGACACGAAGCCCCCGGAGGTCGTGAAGCTATCAGAGGGTCCGAGGATACTTGAGTTCAAGCTGAAGGACGATGGGACCGGGATAAATGAGGTCTCACTGCTGGTTGATGGCGAATGGGCGCCTGGGGATTATGATCCGGAAAAAGGGACATACGCCTACAGGCCCCTGTTTCCATTCATGCCAGGGGATCACCCCTGGAAGATAACAGCGAGGGACGACTCTGGCAACGAAACGAGCCTTGAAGGAACGCTGAGGGTAAAATGAGAAACCGGTTAGGGGAACGAGGAACAGGGAACCAATGAGAGGAATAAAGGGCTTCATCGCGGGAACACTGGTCTCAAGGGTCCTTGGCCTGGTCCGTGAGGCCGCGATAGCATATCTCCTGGGCGCGCACGACGCCGCGGACGCTTTCTACGCGGCCATGCGGATCCCCATGCTCCTCCGGGACATGGTCGCTGAGAATGTGGTGCAGACCGCGCTGATACCCTCTTTCATAGAGGCGAGGGACAGGCTGAAGAGTCCGGAGAGCTTCCTGTCTGCCATAGTGCTCCTTCTGGGCAGTGTTGTTTCTCTCCTTACGCTTGCCGGAATAATCCTCGCGCCCTGGCTCGTGAAGCTGATAACATGGGGCTTCCCGCCGGAGAAAATGGCGCTCACGGTTGACCTGACCAGGCTGATATTCCCGCTGATAGTCCTGGTATCAGCATCAGCAATAGCATCCGGCCTCCTGAACACGAGAAGAAACTTCTTCATCCCCGCGCTGTCTCCCGCTTTCCTCAACATAGGAACCATAGCGCTGGCCGCGGGCGCGGCCTTCCTGTGCGGGGACATGACCCAGAGGGCAATAATCCTGACCCTCGGGACACTTGTGGGCGGCGCGCTCCAGTTCGTGTTCCAGTTCCCGTTTCTCAGGGGATTCGGGATGAAGAGGCCGGATCTCAGGCATCCTTCGCTGAGGACTTTCGGCAAACTGCTGGTTCCTGTGCTGGTTTCAACGGGCTTCTCCAGGCTAACCCTCCTGGTCAACACCCTGATAGCCTCGTTCCTGGGAACCGGCGCAGTTGCCTACCTGAACTACGCTTTCAGGATAATGCAACTTCCCCTGGGGCTTTTTGGGGTTGGAATAGCGACGGTTGTGCTACCTGGGATGGCCGAGCGTGCCGCGAGGAATGTCCAGCCCAACGAAGACCTCTCATCGGGTGAGGCCGCGAGCCTTTTCTTCACGGCCCCGGCCGCTATTTTCATAATCATGGCCGCCCAACCCATAATCCACCTGCTATTTGGAAGGGGCAGTTTCACGGCCCTGGACAGCTTTTACTCGGCTCAGGCTCTCATCCTTTACACCCTTGGGGTTCCGGGAATATCACTTTCAAGGGTATATCTCAACTACATGTTCGCTCTGAAGAAGACGCTGGACCCGAACATCTCGTTCTTCCTGAGCGCTGGCACGAACATAGCGTTATCCCTGGCTCTGGCGCCGCCGATGGGGTTCGCTGGCCTCGCGCTGGCGACCGGGATATCCGGGTGGGTCCAAGCAATCTATCTCAGATGGAGAACGCCACTGGGATCGGGGGGAACAGGCAAGCTCATGCTGATCCTGGGAATAGCTGGGATCTCTTACATTCCTCTGTGGTTCCTCCTGGCTAGAATGAATCCGTGGTTGTCGGTTTCGGTTGAGCTGGTTATGGGGACGGGGCTATATCTTGGATTAACCCATCTCGCCGGCCTCCGGTTCACAAAGAGGCTCCTCAGGAGGGGATGAACCCCTTATCTCACAATTACCTTGGCTGTCGCGGTCTTCTCCTTGCCCCTGAAAACGGCCATGTATATCCCCGCGGGGACAGAGGGCCTGAACTCAAAGACTCCAGGGCCTATCTGGCCATCGTGGAGAACCTCGGCGAGCCTTCCGGTGGCGTCATAAA
>CBFGJU010000129.1:0-3465 GCA_965649155.1 Caldifarciminota bacterium
TGCCTCCTCCACCCTCCTGAAACAGGCGGGACAAGACATGTCCGGAACGCGAATAACGATCATCTCTTTGCTCCCAGTTCAAACATCCTCTCAACGGCCCTGCGGGCTCGCTCAGCTATCTCAGGGTCTATCTGAACCTGGTATCTCATGTGAAGGAGGGAATTATAAACCTCCTGGAGGGTTATTTTCTTCATGTTGTAGCATATCCTCGCTGGGCCGAGGGTGTAAAACCTTTTATCCGGGAACATTCTGGCGAGCCGTTCAACCATACCGATCTCGGTTCCTATTATGAACTCCGTGGCCGGGAGCTCCCTCGCGAGGTCAACCATCTCCCCGGTTGAAACCACATGATCAGCTATGGCGCAGACCTCAGGCGGGCACTCCGGATGAACCACGACGACCGCGTCCGGGTGTGCGGCCTTGGAATCAGCGACATCCTTCGCGGTCATCTCCGAGTGGACATAGCAGAAGCCCTTGCCGGGGATTATCCTCTTGTCGGGAATCTTGCTCGCGACATACAGAGCCAGGTTCTCGTCCGGAAGAAAGATTATGTCCCGCTCATCCAGAGCGCCGGTTATCCTGAGAGCGTTTCTTGAGGTGCATATGGCGTCCGAGACCGCCTTCACATCAGCGTTGGTGTTGACATACGAGAGAACCGCGGCCGAAGGATGCTCCGCTCTTTCCGAGAGCACATCCTCAACCGAGACCATGTCCGCCATCGGGCAACGCGCGCCGGGAACCGGATGCAGGACTATTTTCTCCGGAGAAAGGAGTTTCGCGGTCTCAGCCATGAAGCTCACACCGCAGAAGACTATGACAGGCTTGTCAGAGTCCCTGGCCTGGACCGATAGTCCCAGGGAATCACCAATGTAATCCGCTATCTCCTGAATCTCCGGGCGCATGTAGTTGTGAGATAGGATAACCGCGTTTCGCTCGGCCTTGAGCCGGAGAATTTCCTTTTGCAAGCGCTCCTGATTCATCGGTTCCTCCCTTCCGGTTTGATAGATCCTGGGTAGCTCAGGGCACCCTCGCCCTGAAACTGGGAAATATCCCACACACCTGGCGGGGCGCAAGGGCCTACCCATCCATCGTGTAATACCATCATCCTTCTTTCAGGGCATCGTAAAAGGCCCGCCAGAAAGGATCAACCCTCGGGTGGGGCTGAAGCCTCTCCAGGCCTTTCTCACGGAGGAGAAGGCCGGGCTCTTCTCTAACGGAGCCTATCTCTGCGGCCGGGATATTTGAGTTATTCAAATTCTCAACGATCTCCGCGGCCTTGTGTGGCCTCGCTGTGATTATCAGGGTTCCCTCGGATATTGATGAATAGGGGTCTATCCCGTAAAGGGAGCATATCTTCTTTACCCTCTCGTCCACGGGTATCTTCTCAAGATCAACGATCGCGCCAAGGCCGGCCGCCTCGGTCATCTCGTATAAGCCTCCCCAGAGGCCGCACTCTGTCGCGTCGTGCATGGCGGAAACTCCGGCATCCCGGACGCCGGCGGAAACAGCAACCCTCGTGTCCTCAACAACGCTCATCATGTAAAAGAGATCCTGGGCAGAGCGGGCGAACTCCGGACCAAACTCCTTCTCAAGGGCCTTCGGGAACATCGCGGCGAATATGCCCGCGGCCTCAATCGCGGGGCCTTTTGTCACTATTATCCTGTCGGCTGGCCTCATGAACCTCGGCCCAACCCAGGAATCCTTGGGCCCGACCGCTGTGAGGGCCGCGCCTCCGACCATGGGCCAGTGACAGCCCTCGTATCTCGCTGTGTGGCCGGTTATCACCGAGACTCCCATCTTGCGGGCCTCGGAGTGCACGACATTCCAGATTATCCCCAGGGCTTCCTCGGTCGTCTCCATGGGCAGGTTCAGGTCAATAGCGAGATACGCGGGCGAGAGGCCGGAGCATGCCGCATCGGACGCTAGGATGTGCAGGGCGAACCACGCGGCGCGCTCCCAGCCGTATTCGGGCACGATGAAGACCGGATCCGCGGTCGTGGCGAGCGCGTATTCCCCGAGCTCAACTATGCCAACATCAACCCCGTGCTGGGGGCCCTGGACCACCTCTGGTCTCTCTGCGCCTAGCCGGGGGAATATGACCTCCCGGAAGAACTCTGCGTCTATCTTTCCGATGGGAGGAAGCTTTGCCATAACCTTCTATTCCTTGCCGAAGGGACTCATTTTTCTGAGCCTTTCCACAATCTGGGGCAGAACCTCAATCACCCTGTCAATCTCCTCCTGGGTGTTGTGGTGCGAAAGACTGAACCTGAGAGACCCGTGGGCTGTCGCGTGGTCAAGACCCATAGCCAGAAGGACATGAGAGGGTTCAAGGGAACCGGATGTGCACGCGGAGCCAGAGGAAACGAGTATCCCCTCATCTGAGAGCCAAAGGAGCATGGATTCGCCCTCAACATACTTGACCGAGACATTAAGGGTATTTGGAACCCTGAGAGCACCCGCGCCATTGACTATCACATCCGGAATCCTCTCGGTAATGCCCTCCTGAAGCCTGTCACGGAGAGCGCCGACCCGGGCCGCGTATTCGTCAAGTCCGGACACGGCAATCTCAAGCGCTCTGGTCATTCCTGCTATGCCAGCGAGGTTCTCGGTGCCTGAGCGGAGTCTTCTCTCGTGGCCGCCGCCCTCAAGGAGCGGGGCGATCTTCAGGGCCTTTTTCTTGAACAGGAAACCAACCCCCCTGGGGCCGTGGAACTTGTGGGCGGACGCGGAGAGCATGTCAACATCCCAGGCCTTTATGTTAACGGGAACCTTGCCCATGGACTGGACAGCGTCGGTGTGAACGGGAATGTCCCTCTCATGGGCTATCCTGACTATATCTTCTATGGGCTGGATCACGCCGGTCTCGTTGTTCGCGGACATGACCGAAACCAGGATGGTGTCCGGCCTCACCGCTCTCTCAAGCTCCTCAAGGATTATAACACCATTTGAATCCACGGGAAGATGGGTTATCTCAAAGCCCATGGCTTTCTCAAGCCATCTCAGAGGGTTGAGGACAGCCTCATGCTCTATCTGCGAGGTTATGATGTGCTTGCCCCTGGACATATGAGCGAACGCGTATCCCTTTATGGCCATGTTGTCGGACTCGGTGCCGCCGGATGTGAAGATTATTTCCTCAGGGCTACACGAGAGCACTCCGGCAATCCTGGCCCTGAATTCCTCAAGATCCTTTTTTGCCTCCTCGGCTGGGCCATATGGGCTGGAAGGATTGAACCAGCGTTCGGTCATGTATTTGAGAACCTCTTCAATCGCCTCAGGGGCAGGCTTGGTCGTGGCGTTGTTGTCAAGGTATATCATCTCTTGTTCCTCCTTTTTGTCCTGGGCCTCACCTTCTCTCCAAGCGAGAGGCTCTCTATGGTAACGGAATCAAGGTAATCCCTGATGGCTTTCTCAAGCCCGATCCAGAAGGGGCGCGTCCTGCAGTTCTTTGAATACGGATAAAGAGGG
>CBFGJU010000130.1:0-3397 GCA_965649155.1 Caldifarciminota bacterium
TATCATATGAATGTGCGTTACAGGATGAGAAACAAGGAGGTCAGACTTAATGATGTTGTTGTTTGTAGGGATAGGGCTTTCGCTCATATCAGCTCAACCCGCAGGGGCCGCGGCTAGTCCCCCTGAACGCCGCGAGGATAAGGCCCCTGTCCCAGGGAAAAATCCCCCCGTAATCCAATCTTGCCCTGAAGTAACAGGTATTTCCGAGGATCCCGGCGAGGCCTTTCCTGGCCTTTTGCCGTCGTTCGCTCTTTTTCGCGCGCCCTCCGGCGCTGATGCGATCCCGTTTTTTGATGGCGGCGGCTGGATACCACCCAGCCCTGTGTGCGCTACCGCGAGGAACGAAAGAACCCCATCTGTCGCGGTTGACGCGATGGGCAACATCTGGACCGCCTTCCTTGTTGGCGATTATCCCGATGTCCACATAGAGGTTTTCCGGTCCACTGACAAGGGCATCACCTGGAGATATGTCCTTGAGGTTCACAATTCCTATGGCGGCCCGCTGGGTTCTCCCGCGGCCTTCGTTGACCCTGGCCCTACCCCGAACATCGTTTATCTGGCTTTTCTCTCATTCTGGCAGGATGAGAAGGGCGCGGGCCACACTGGCCTTGAGGTCGCGTCCTTTGCCTCCGACAAGCCAACCGAGACCTTCCAGAGCACCTGGGTTGCCAATCCTCAGGACTTCAACCTCTCCGAGTCCGGAATATCGGTTGAGCGCGGCCGGGGGCCGGACAACAGGGTTTTCGTTCCCGTCGCGGCCACAAGCTCTCTCACGGGTGCCCAGTATCTCTGGATATTCAAGGGATCGCGCTATACCTCTTGGTCAAAGATACTGAGCCTCGGCGGAACCAGGCGCTACATTGGCCGCGCTGAGATGTGGTCAACCGACAGGGCAACCTATCTGATCTACATTTCCAACCCGGACAATTCCTTGCCCGATGAGGCAAAGAGAATTCACATCCTGGCCACGCTGAACGGTGGCCAGTCCTGGAAAGCCGTTTACGCTGACGCGCCCTATCCGGCCGCGGAGGTCTCTGTTGCCGGCGCGCAGGGCCGCGACCAGGCCGTTGCTTTCGCGGCCCTCAGGTATGGGAAATCCGATCACGATGTCTATGCCTTCTACACGACTGACCTCGGCTCTAGTTGGGGCGGCTACTGGATGGACACCGACAACCAGGACAGCAGAATGCCCAGGGTCTCCCCTGATGGCGTCCAGTTTGATGTTGGCTCTTCCGCTGTCTTTTACTTTACCGAATACTACGATCGGGAGAACGATGGCCTTGGGAACATAAAGTTCCTGATGTGTCCTGTGGGGGATGTGAACGAAAGGACAAACTGGCGCTTACCGAACGGTTCATCTCTTGACTCCCTCGTTATTTCAAATGAGTCCCTTTACGGAGCCGAGCCGGGCAAGGGCTGTATCAGCCTCTCCTCTCGCTCCGAGTCCGGAGGCACCATGCCAGTGGTGGTATGGAACACCCCTTACATCTCTCTCAAAGGTGATGTCTATTTTGCCAGGCCTGTGGCGCCTGTTTACATGGGTAGCCAGGAGGAAGGCACTGCCCAGGGTATTATCAAGGTCATATTCCTCCCCTCCGAGCGTGCCCTGCGAATACAGGGTGAACTGCCCGGACGAGCCGATCTCCGGCTCTACTCGGTTGATGGGAGACTCGTTGCTTCCCTGGGCATTTCGCCAGCAGGCAAAACCACCACCGTGAAATTGCCGGATCTGCCGGAGGGAGTCTATCTGTGGCGACTTCTTCAAACCGGAGGTAGAGTAGCGATACCAAGGTAGTCGGGAGGTGCTCTAACCCCCGCCCGGAGCTCTTGCTCCGGGCGGGGCCGTTTTTATCAACAGGTAGGATAAAAAATCATTTTATACCCAGCCGTCTCATTCCAGCTCCCAGTATCTCACCAACGAGCTCGTGATACGGGATGCCCAGCTGGTCTGTCATTATCCACAGGTCAGAATGGGTAGGGTTCAGGCCTGGCAGGGGATTGACCTCAAGAAAACAGGGTGTCCCGTCCTTTCCGAGCCTGAAATCAAGCCGGGACACATCCCTGCAACCCAGAACGCGATAAGCGGCCAGCGCGGATGATTTCAGCTCCTCTTTCGTTTTCTCGTCCATTGGAGGGTTGGCCGTGTATCTTATCTCATCGCGCCAGTTGTGTTTTACCTCCAGAGAATACACGAAATCCTCCGGCGGGACCGAGACATGCTCAATGAGTAGGCTCGCGTATACCCTCGCTTCAGGCCCGTTGCCGACAACCGCGACGGTTATCTCCTTGCCCGGGACGAACTCCTCAATCATTATGGGCCTGGCATATGTCTCAAGGAGCCACTTGCCAACCGAGAGCATTTCTTCTCGTGTGTTCACCTTTGAGTTTCGTCTCATGCCCATTGAGCTCCCCTCCCACCTGAGCTTCAGAATTGCGGGCAAGGGGAAGTCTGCGTTCTCAAGGTCGGCAACGCTCTCCGCGGTTATTGACTTCGGAACCCTCACCCCTGCCGACGCGACCACTATCTTCGTCATCTCCTTGTCCAGGGTGAGGGCAAGGGTCAGAGGATCAGAGCCAGTATAGGGAATTCCAAGAAATTCCAGGATTGCGGGTATGTGAGCCTCGCGCGAGCGCGTGCCATAGCCCTCCGCGATGTTGAAGACCAGATCAGGCGGGTCGGAAAGAACCCTGTCCAGGAATTTCCTTCCCCCTCCGAGGAGGACGGGTTCGTGGCCCAGCCTCTCAAGCGCGCCGGCTATGGCCTTTATGGTGACCTCCTGGTCCCATTCCTCGTATAGATCCGGCGGCCCCTTCTCGGCCAGCGAGGGTTCAAAAAGGTCATAGGATATGCCTATTCGCATATTGGTTTCTGGTTCCTGGTTGTTTGTTGCTCGTCAAAACCATTTGTGAACCGGGCGCGATGATCCGGTTCATGACGAGACCAAAATACCTTGTTCTTTTTGATACATGGAAGGATCAGGATTAGCTAGTGAGCCGTGCGCCCTCTCCTTCTCGTCATCCGAGGGTTGCCTTCTGGCACGAGCGTTCCGCCTCCGGAGATTAGCTCCGAAACGCTTCCAGGTTTTGTTTTTCCGGAGTGGCCGTTGCCCTTCGGGTTGTATTTCACCAGGATTCCCTCGTAGTTCCTGAGGACGACGCCATCCTCGCCCCATGAGACCATGTAGTTGGGCATCACCGGTATCTTTCCGGCTCCGGCAGGAGCGTCAACAACATATGTCGGCACTGCGAGGCCGGAGATGTGTCCCCTCAGCCCCTCCATTATCTCCAGGCCCTTCTCAAGCGATGTCCTGAAGTGCATGACGCCCTGCGCTGGGTCGCAGTGATATAGGTAATATGGTCTCACCTTGATCCTGAGGAGCCCGGTCATCAGCTCTCG
>CBFGJU010000131.1:0-3395 GCA_965649155.1 Caldifarciminota bacterium
TCCTCATGCAGGCCAGAGAATCCCTCTGGGCCCTGCATGGTCTCCGTGGAAGGAACTTGCTACATCTGGGCAAAGGGGAGAGTAAGGGTGTAACCCTCTGTGGTTGCCGTTCAGAAGGCCCGTGCCCCATAATCTCGTTGTGCAGAAGGTTCGCGTTGGTAGCCTGGAGCTTCAGAACCCCGTGATGCCTGCCTCAGGGACATTTGGGTTCGGGTATGAGCTTGCCGATCGCGTTCCCGTGGGCAAGCTTGGCGCCATAGTGACCAAGGCCGTGACCCTGAAGCCCAGGCCAGGCAACCCTCCTCCTCGCGCCCAGGAAACACCCTGCGGAATGCTCAACTCCGTTGGCCTTGAGAACCCTGGCCTTGGAGCGTTTCTCTCGGAAATCCTGCCCAGGATAAGGGGATTCGGCCCCCCGATCGTGGTCAACATAGCTGGCGAGCGAGCCTCGGATTATCTGGCCCTCGCGGAGGCCCTTGATCCTGCTAATGGTGTCTCTGCTCTTGAGGTTAATGTCTCGTGCCCGAATGTTGAGGCCGGGACAGAGTTCGGCAGGAACCACACTGCCCTTGAGGCCCTTGTCCGGGATCTCAGACAGAAGACCCATAAACCCCTCTGGGTTAAATTGACTCCGTTTTTGACCGATGTCCTCGCAGAGGCCAGGGCCGCTGAGCGCGGAGGCGCGGACGCGCTGGTCGTCGCGAATACCTACAAGGGCCTCTGGATAAGGGAGGATGGCTCTGAGTTCACCGGGGGACTATCCGGCCCCGCGATAATGCCCCTCAGCCTTTTTCTGGTCCGGGAGGTCTCAAAAGCAGTCGGGATTCCGGTCATTGGCGTCGGCGGCATAAGGAACGCGGATGATGTCCGTCGTTACCTGAGAGCTGGCGCGGCCGCTGTCCAGGTCGGCACCGGAAACCTCATTGATCCCGCGTGTATGTTTCGGATACTGGATGAGATGGGCGGATAGGAACATGCCCCCTGTGCTCACCTTTTCCCGCCTACTCCGGCTCCGGCCCCTCAAACAGCGGCCTCTTCATCCTCTTGACCGGCATTCCGTCGCTCCAATCACCCATATAGAGTTGCTCAGGGGTTCCTCCGAGCGCATAATTCCTGTTCTTGCCGTAGAATGCGGCATCCGTGAGGCCGTCAAAGGGCTTCCACCATCCATACCAGTCCAGCGCGTCAATGTTGGCGTTGGATTTGCCGTAGAACCTGGTTATTATGCTCGCCGCGCAACAGCCCATGCCCGGCAGGCCCGCGAGCGCGGATATGTGATCCGCGAAAAGCGGCGGGAACCCGTGGTCGTCTGACATCACGAGCAGGAAATCCTTGTTTGAATCCGGAACCTGTACGGCTCTCGTGATCATCTGTCTTGAGAGCTCCTCGCCCACCACGAAATCATCGTCCCCAGCGACCGCCAGGAGCAGGGTGTTCCCGTGTATACGCTCCGGCATGAATTCCGGCAGGGGTTTTCCGCCTCCCTGGACGGACATGACCGCTTTTGGCCTCGGCAGGCCAAGAGAATCCCACGAGGATGCAATTGCAAAGGCCATCATTCCGCCTATTGAGTGGCCGACCACCGCGAAACGGGATGTGTCCGGCGTGAAGCCCAGGGATGGCATGATTTCCAAAGCTTTCCTTGTGGCCTCGGTTGCCTCCACGAACATGTCCGGCCTGGGATGAAGGGGGCTTCTCTGGTACCTGGGATATATGATAGCGTTTCCCCTGCGGGCAAGGTGCTCAAGCCAGGCAATGAAACCAACAGGATCAACCTCAAGCCACCCGTGCAGAAACAGGATGACCGGTCCGGTCGCCGGTTTCGGATCAGAGGGCAGAAATATCCAGAAGGCCTTCTCGTCCTCCCCGAATTTCTTCACGGTGTAGCCTTTGTGCGGGTAATCCCTGCCCCCTGGGCCGCTTGCCGGCTGGGATGGGCCCGATATAGCAAGAAGGATCGCCACAAGCATATTAAGATTATAAACCTGGCCTTTGATAGCAGGCCACGATTATCCGTTTGTTGGTTCGGTCAACACTTACCGAGCGCAATGAACCAGGCCTACCCGATTGTGGAGGGTTTGTTCCTTATCGCAATGGTCTATTATAATATTCCCATGAACTGGATATGGCTTGCTGTTGCTCTGGTTGTGCTTGCTGGCGCGGCCTGGCTCATCTGGCGTTTTGGCACCAGGGTCGTGGTGACCGAGCGTCAGGGCGAGATAGTTACCATCAGAAAGCTCAAGCTTTCACCGACCCTCATCATAATCATCTCAGCGGTCATCGTGCTTTTGGGGATCTTCTCAACCGTCAGGGTTGTGCCTGTTGGAAATGTCATGGTGAAGTTCAATGTTGTCTCCAAGAAATACGAGGTCTCCGGCGAGGGAGTCGCGTTCCTGCCACCTTTGGTCTACAACATCTACATCTATGACATGCGGCGCCAGGACTACACCATGAGCTCGGCTGGCGAGGGTCAGAAAAAGCCGCCCAGGGCTGACGAGACCCTCTGGTCTCCGACAAAGGAGGGGCTTTCCGTTGGAATAGACCTGACGGTCTGGTACAGGCTCAATCCTGACCAGATAGTTGACATCCACAAGCGTATAGGGCCTGATTACGAGGAGAAGATAATCAAGCCAGCGTGCCGCTCAGTGACAAGGCATGTCATATCCAAGTATAGCATAATGGAGGTTTATTCCGCTCGCCGTAAGGCAATAGAGGACGAGATATTCGGCACCATGAAGGGTCTCCTTGAGCGCGACGGGTTCATCATAGAAGGGGTGATGCTCCGTGATGTCCACTTCCCTCCTGATTTCTCCAAATCCATAGAACAGAAGCAGATAGCCCAACAGGAAGCCGAGCGTATGAGCTATGTCCTTGAAAAGGAGCAGAAAGAGGCCGAGCGCAAGAAGATAGAGGCCGAAGGGACAGCTCAGGCAATAAGGATAGTCTCCGCGGAGCTCAAGCGCAACCCCGAATACATCACCTACATGTATGTTGACAAGCTCTCGGACGATGTCCAGGTCATAATCTCGGACCAGGGAACCATTCTCAACCTGGGGGAACTGAAGAAGGGGAGGTGAGGGGGGATCCGGATTGAAAGATTTTTCCGATAAAGCAATTCAAAGATGACCCTTTCCCCCACCTTGCGAATTCCTCAGTCCAGGCAGGGCTTTCCAGGCCTGCGGTGGGTTGGAAACCCGCCCTGGGAATATGGTTCGGATTGGGAAACCCCGATTCCCACACGGAGGTCCAAAGGTGATCCTCTGGTTTGACATAGCCAACTCCCCCCACGCCCTGTTCTTCGGGCCAATAGTCAAGATACTCCGGGCGAGGGGCCACGATGTCCTCGCGACCAGCAGGCATTTCGGCAACACCCTTGAGGTCGCAAGGCTCATGGG
>CBFGJU010000132.1:0-3379 GCA_965649155.1 Caldifarciminota bacterium
AGAAGGGCATAGATGATGTCAAAACCCGCTATCCACAGGAGTACTGAGGCCGACAGGATTATCGCAGGAAAGAACCCATCAAAGCTTCCCCGCACAGCCAGCCATCCGCCAGCTGGCGCTATTGACCAGGCCGCGCCCAGCGCGAAATGTGTCAAGGGGGTGAAGCGCTTTGTGTAGGGGTAAAACCAGAAGGCCAGCAGGGGTATAGGCGAGAGAAGGAGGCACAGAGGGTTAAGGAGCCACGCGGAGGCTAAGAATACTAAAGATGAGATCCCAACGAGTAGCCAGGCAGACCACAAGGGCAGTTTCCCGGCCGGCAGTTCCCTGCCGCTGGTCCTGGGATTCAGCGCGTCAACCCGCCTGTCAATTATTCTGTTAAGGGCCATGCCCGCGGCCCTGGCGCTTATCCCGGCCAACAGAATGAGGCCAGTCTCCCTCGCGTCCGTGAAGTTTCCCTTTGCCAGGAACGCTCCGGCGAACAGGTATGGCAATGAGAAGAGGGTGTGCTCGGGCCTGATCAGACGGATGAGGTATTTCAATTTTCGTGGGTAGTCCCCCACGCCCAGTGGGGGGCTAATGTAAAACACCGGGCAAGCGTGCCAGAGCTACCCGTGTGAGCGTGATGACTCATCAGAGTATCCTGTAGATGAGCCACAGCAGAAGCAGGATGACCAGAACGGTTATCAGGCTGAATTCAATGTAGATGCCTATGGTGAACCTCAGGAGTATCAGGTTTATCTCCGTGGGAGAGAACCCTATGGCCAGGTATCTGACCAGGAAATCCTTGACAGGGCTCTGCGGCACGAAATACCTGACGGCCTCGTTTATCGCGGTGCCTACGACCGCGCCAAAGAGCCAGGCGAGCCAGAACGCCTTCCAACCCCTTGTTCTCAGCATGGCTCAGATTCTGAGGGATTGGCGCGGTCCGGCGCAAGGATGGATCTTTGTAGTACCTAAAATCGGTGGTGCAGGCACAAGGCCAGGGATTATAATTTGCAAAACCGCAAGGAGCGTGTAAGATGAACCTCTTTATAGCAACAATGCTGTTGTCTAACGGGGCCCCATACTACCAGAGGACAGTGTATTTCAATGTGACCGGTGAGGCCCCTGTGGAGCCGGACATGGCAACGGTTTCTTTCACCGTGTCCGCGACCGCCAATTCGGCGAAATCTGCCTACACAAAGGCCGAAGGCAAACTTGGAGATGTCCAGAAGAAGCTCAAGGGCGCGGGGGTTTCCGAGGCCACGGTCCAGAGCCTCTATGTCTCACCCCAGTATAGCTACGATGGCTCGCAGGTCCTTGGCTACACCGTGAGCCTGACCTGCAGTGCTGACATCCCTGACCTTTCCAAGATGGACAAGGCTACCAGCGCACTTTCCGGCGACAAGGATGTCGTTCTCTCCGGGGTCGGCTACGGCGTGAAAGACCCATCCGTCGCTGTTGACAAAGCCATAGCTGACGCGGTCGCAAAGCTTGGCACAAGGCTGGATGAGGCGAAAAAGCTTGCGGGCATAAAGAATGTCATTCCGTGGAATGTGAGCCTTGAGGTCTATACCCCCAGCACATCATACCAGGATTACTACTATGGTTATGGCGCGAGCAATCGGGTCCAGGCCTATGTGTATGTCACATACCTGATAGCTGATGAGGGCGGCCCGGCCATTCCGGACAGCCTCTTAGCTATGAGCATGATATCCTGCAACGGCTGGGGCGAGGCCCCGGTCAAGCCGTCCGCGGCCGTGGCGTTCCTGGATATAACAGCGACAAAGCCCACCGCGGCAGAGGCATACGCTGAGGCCGAGAAGATCCTCGGCGACCTCAAGAAAAAGCTGGGCAAGGATGTTGAACTGTCCACTGTCTCGGTCTATACAACCCCCGAATACGGTTACGACGGCAACAAGATACTCGCCTACACCGTGACCCGGTCCGTAGAGGTCCGCTCAGAAAACCTGAAGAAGACCGGCGACATCATGGATGTCGCGACCGGCGTAGAGGGCGTCACCCTCTCGTCAATGTATTACGAAAGCAAGAGCTCGGAGAAAGAGGAGTCTGACGCGAGGGCAAAGGCATTCGCGCAGGCAAAGTCCAGGGCGCAGAGTCTCTCGGCCGCTATGGGTCTCAAGCTGGGCGCGGTCAACTATTTCTCCGAGAATGTGACGCCACCCCAGACCGCGACCGGCGGATACCCCATGGCTCAGGCCAGTTATGATGGAGGTGGTGGAGGCGTTTCCTATGGCGCGCTGACCACCTCAGTGAACCTTTACCTGAGCTTTGGCATAAAGAGATAACATCCAGGTGGGGCTCTTTGTAGCCCCGCAAAGGGCCCTGGTTTTAAAGACCTCGGGCCCACCCGCCTGAAAAAGGACAGGCGCGGCGGCCTGTCACTGCAAAGAACATGCAGAGGTTCAAGGACCTCCTGTTTCCAGGGGCAATAGCCCTCGGATCGGCCTTTTCCCTTTTGCTGGCAATCAGGCATCCGGCCAACGCGCCCCTTTCGCTAAAGTTCGGTTGGGCCTTTGCCATATACTTCGCTGTGTCACTGTCGGTTCTCGTGCTCCTTGACGCGAGGAGACGCTTCCTCCCCTATTTTCTGGCTGTGCTGGGCGCGCTATCCGTTATCGTTCCTCTGGTCACGCGAGCCTGGCTCCCCGGCGGCAGGGCCTTCTTTCTTTTCCACCCTGAGTTCCTGCTCGTTTCGGTCGGAATCGGCGTCATTGTTCTGCTGATTTCCGGCGCGGTTGGCAGGGTCAGTTTTAGCGACTGGGGCCTTGGCTTCGGCGATTGGCGCTGGTGGGTCCCCCGAACGCTCCTGCTACTTCTCGGCATCGTTCCAATGGTTCTTCTAGCGGCCTGGGTATTTCCCGTTCTCAGGGAATACTATCCAATGTATGGTCCGGCGAAAGAGAGCTTTTCCGAGCTCCTCAAATACCAGGGCGGGATGGGCTTCTACATGCTCGGCTGGGAGTTTCTCTTCAGGGGATTTCTGCTTTTTGGCATAGCCAGGAGGAGCAACCATCACATCGCTGTTCTCTTCCAGACCATTCCCTTCTTCCTGATGCACGATGGCAAACCAGAACCGGAGATCATATCCTCGTTCTTCGGTGCCATAATCCTGGGCTATTTATGTCTCAGGGCCAGGAGCTTCTGGCCCGCGTTTGCCCTGCACTGGGCCCTTAACCTGACCGCGGAGATAGTGGGGTTCTTCTGGTGAGCGGTTTTTCGTTCTCCGTTTCTCCCTTCGCGCTCCTCGCGAGTGGTGTGCCTGCTGGTTTTTGTCGCTTTTTGCTGATCCTCACTTTATCCCTTCTCCCGCAATGTCAGAAAGGGGGCCGGCTGGTTGATCTCAGGAAGAATATTGAGAAGGAACTCAGCCAGGGAG
>CBFGJU010000133.1:0-11184 GCA_965649155.1 Caldifarciminota bacterium
CCTCTCTCTGACCAGTTCCTGACCATGTTGTTCAGGAACACCTGAACAAGCCTGTCAGCGAACCGTTCCGATAGCCTCCCCTCCTCTATTGCCCTGTCCAGGGACTTGAGCATGGCCCAGGAGGCCCAGGCCACATCCCTCTTTACACCGATAGGTCTTGTTCCTGATATTATGGCGCCGTAGTTTCCACGGTTCAGCTGGTTCTTTATGTAAAAGAGAAGCGCTTTCCTGACGGCTCTGTTTTTGAAAGCCGGGGCCGAGAGCCTGGTTATTATATTTCGGCCGCTCACGCCCACAAGAACCCTGGATATGTCAGGAACCAACGATCTGGCCTCCATTTTGCGCCTCCTTTTTCACGAGCTTTCTTAGTTTTGCCATCTCCCTGGCCAGCCTGCCGAGTTCCCTTGCCACCTCGTTGAGCTTCCGCACATCCCTGTCAGCAAGCCTGGACATCCTGCGAGCCAGGGCCTCGGCTTCGTTCGCTATTGCTCTTATCCTTATGAGATTTGTTATGTCAAGGCCGGAGGCCTTGTCTATCACCCTGAGCCTTATTCCCCGTCCGATCATGCCGAGAACCTGGCCCATGGTCACGAACGCTTTCCCGACCGTGTCATACATCTTCCTGTTGGAATACCTGTGGATAAGCCGTGATGTTTTACGCATTGCGTAAATTATAAAGCTGTCATTAGCCGCGGGATCAAGACCTCGTGTCAGCTCGGTGTCAGACCCCAGGCTATAAAATCAGGCGAAACAGAGGAGGCAATCATGATCTGGATAGCCTTTTTGTCAGCGCCTGATGTGGGATGTGAGAGGATACTCTCTCCGGGCCAGTATGTGCAGATGGGGACCCCATACCCGGTTCAGGCAAGGTTCAGAAACTACGGGGATGTTCCGGCATCCTTCCCAGTGTATTTCAGAATTGACAGCGCGGGAGGCCAGAATGTTTATCAGTCATCGTCAAGCGTGAACAACCTGGCGCCAGGAGGCTTCATAGACATAACATTCTCGCCCGGCTGGACGCCGCCCGCGTTCGGCACATACAAGGCATACGCGTGGACAGAACTCTCAGGGGACAGCTACGGCGGCGACGACACCGCTCTCATATACATCAAGTGCTATCACGACGCGCGGCCCTCCGATGTTCTCTGGCCATATCAGGAGAACTCAATCGGTATCCCGATTCAACCGATTGTCAAGGTCAAAAACAACGGTTCATATACCGAGGCCATACCCCTGAAATTGAACATATACGCTACAGGCGGCAATCAGGTCTATTCCGGAAACGCAGTGAGTCCCTCTTTGATGCCTGATTCCCAGGCCACGGTTCAGCTCTCAACCCAGTGGGTTCCATCGGATACCGGAACATACACGGCCGAGCTCATAACGACCCTCGGCCAGGACTTTTATCCGGCAGACGATACCCTGAGGGAGGATTTCAGGGTCACCTATGAGATCATATACGATCAGGGAATACCCGATCAGTTCAGATTTGTCTCCATAGATGACCACAACAACAAGTTCGCAGTTCGCTTTACCCCGACGATAAACCCCCCTCTATACATAACCGAAGGGAGGATATACCTGAACACATACGATCCCCTTGATTATGTCATGCTTTGCAGGGACATAGGAGGCCTGCCTGACACGATCAACCCGGTTTTCACATACTACAACCTTCACGGAGACAACTTCACCGGCGATTGGGCCGAGTTCTCGGCTAGTCCGCCGGTTTACCTGCCTTCATCCCAGGACATATGGCTGGTTGGCCACTGGCCCTCATCGCTTCCCTATTCTCCAGGGGTCGGTTCGGATTCGGATCCGCCCATAGACGGCAGGAGCTGGTTCTACCGGAACGACATCGGCTGGCAGAATTACCCCTATGAGGACTGGATGTTCAGGCTGACCCAGTCTCCAACCGCTCAGGTCGTTGAGAGCGCTGGTTCCCCTCCTTTATGGCTCTCCGGCCCGAACCCAAACCCTTGCAGGGATAAAGCCACCTTATCCTTTTACCTGCCAGTGGAGTCCCGCGTTGATGTGAGGCTCTACACCGCCGATGGCAGGCTCGCAGAGAAGTTGTTTTCGGGGTTGATGGGGCCCGGCGCGCACGATCTTTTGCTCAACCCAGCCTCGCCTCCGGGGGTATATTTCGTAAGATTAAGCGCCGGGGATATGAGATCAATCAGGAAGATCGTGATAACGAAGTAGTCTATGATTCTGGTGGGATCCTCTTCAGGAGCTCGTCAACCAGGGATTCAACCGTTATCCCGTCTGCTTCCGCGTGGAAGTTGAGAATCACCCTGTGTCTCAGGACATCGTGTGCTATCTCCCTGATGTGGTTTCCCGTGGGGACGGGGTCATCTCTAAGCCACGCCAGAGCCTTCGCGCCCAGAACCAGCCACTGGCTCGCCCGCGGCCCCGCGCCCCAGAGCACATATTTCCTGACGATTTCCAGGGACGATTCCCCTGGCCTGGTCGCCCTTGCCAGCCTTACCGCGTATGAATACACATGAGGCGGAACCGGCCTGGATAACACCTCATCCCTCGCGTTCATTATCTCATCTCGGGACAGGACCGGCTCAGGCTCCGGAAGCGCGCCGGAGGTTGTCCTTTCAACTATCTCAAGCTCCTCCTTCTCATCCGGATAGCCAAGGTTCAGCTGGAACGCGAACCTGTCCAACTGGGCCTCTGGAAGCGGGTATGTCCCTTCCTGCTCTATTGGGTTCTGGGTCGCCAGGACGAAGAACGGCGGCTCAAGCCGGTATGTTTTCCCGCCGGCCGTGACCGACAGCTCCTGCATTGCCTCTAGTAGCGCGGACTGTGTTTTAGGCGGGGTCCGGTTTATCTCGTCAGCGAGTATGACATTCGCGAACAGGGGGCCCATGTGGAACCTGAATGCCCTGCGCCCCGTTTCCGGATCATCCTCCAGGATATCAATGCCTATTATGTCCGTTGGCATCAGGTCAGGAGTGAACTGAATCCTGGAAAAGCTAAGTCCCAGCGCTTTTGCCAGGGTTTTAACCATCAGGGTCTTCGCCAGACCAGGAACCCCCACCAAAAGAACATGTCCTCCAGCGAAAAGCGCCGCGGCGAGCTTTTCCAGGATGGTCTCCTGGCCGACAATTACCCGCGAGATTTCTTTTCTGAGTTTTTCGCCAGTGTTCAAGCTGAAGATTTTAAGGCCGGGCTACATAAGGAATCATCCTGCGATCCTTCACCCGGATGGCCTCGGAATGGCTTAACTTAACGCCAGGTTTTAGACTCCCTGATTTACGCCCATGATCAACCAACCTGTCTCCTTATGCCGATTTCAGCGTGCCAAGACCATACCGGGAAAGGCTCTGATTATCCTATCCTGTTTGATCCGAGCTCTGGGCGAGCATTATAATATAACCAATCCGGATAGGAGGTTTTTGAAATGGCAGAGAAGGAACTCTTGGAACTCCTGAATGACGCAGTGGCTAGAGAACTGCAGGTATCCATACAGTATATGTGGCAACATGTCAGGGCTTCGGGCTTCCAGTCACCGCCGGTAGCTGATGCCCTCAAGAAGGCCGCGATAACCGAGATGAAGCACGCGGAGGCGATCGCGGAGCGCATGGATTATCTCGGCGGAGAGGCGACAACAAAACCCGCGCCCATCACGGTTGGCAAAACCCTCAAGGAGATGCTGGATCTGGACATCAAGGCAGAGGAAGAAGCCATAGCGCTCTACAAGAAGATAATAGATGTTGCTCAGAAGGCAAATGACATCACGACAAGGCGCTTGATGGAAAGCATTCTTGAGGACGAAGAGGGGCACGACGACCTCTTCCGCAGGCTTATAGAAGGTCTCTAGAGATAGGAGCTTTTCCATGAAGAAGATGACCAGGGCCAACCTGGAGAGCGCGTTTAGCGGCGAATCCCAGGCCCACATGAAATACCTGATATTCGCGGAGGCCGCGGAGCGTGAGAATCTCCCCAATGTGGCCAGGCTATTCAGGGCAATAGCCTATGCGGAACAGGTCCACGCGACCAACCACTTCAGGAACCTCGGGGGCATAGGCGAGACAGGCGAGAACCTGGCCAAGGCCGCTGAGGGCGAGAACTTTGAGGTTGAGGAGATGTATCCCGCATACGACGCGGTCGCGAAACTGCAGGCTGAGCAGGGCGCGATCCGTAGCATCCACTATGCCCTTGAGGCCGAGAAGATACACGAGGCCATGTATGAAAAGGCTCGCCAGTCCGTCCTGGCAGGAAAGGACCCCCAGATAGGCGAGCTGTTCATCTGTCCGGTATGCGGCTACACCCACGAGGGAAACCCGCCGGAGCGTTGTCCGGTTTGCAACGCGCCCGGCTCAAGCTTCAAGAAGTTCTAAAGAGGAAACCATGCGCCTGTCAGAAACCATAAATCCCCCAGAATACGAGGGCAAGGAAAAGCATGTCCCGCAGATACACGCCCCGGAAAAGGTCAATGCCGGGGAGTGGTTTGAGGTGACGGTGATCGTTGGCGAGGAAGTCCCCCACCCGAACACACCTGAGCACCACATAGCCTGGATAACCGTTTTCTACAAGGAGGATGGCCCCAGGCCGGTTTATCAGGTTGCTCACTGCTCCTTCACCCCTGTCTACGGGGATTCCCGCTTCAGCTTCAGGATGAAGGCGGATAAGCCTGGCCGCATCATAGCGTTGGAGCACTGCAACATCCACGGCCTCTGGGACAACAGCAAGCCGATTGAGGTTATGTAGGGGGGCACCTCTCCCAGGCGCCCTGCCATGACCGATTGAACCCGAAAGGGACCTTTGTTTGTTGGCACCGACGATTCCGTCCTTCACCTCGTTTCTGGTTGAGCCGGGACACGCTCCGGCCTTATTCTAGTTTCTCAACAAGAAAATGGCTGATAGCCTTTTTGGGAATCTCTTAAGAACCTTAACTCCCTCAACAAACAAAGGGGGCTCCCCATGATTGAAATAAGGATCCACGGAAGGGGGGGCCAGGGAGCAGTGGTCGCGTCAAAGGTCCTGGCAGAGGCCGCCTTCATTGAAGGCCACTATGTCCAGGCTTATCCCCAGTATGGCGTTGAGCGCCGCGGCGCGCCCGTGGTCTCGTTCGCCAGGGTTGCTGAACCCGGGGACGAGTTCTTCGTTCGCCAGGACATACTGGAACCGGACCACCTGATAGTCCTTGATCCCACCCTCCTGTCATCAACAAATGTAATCGCAGGCTTAAAGAAAGGCGGCTGGGTCGTTGTCAACACCCCTGACCCGCCGGGCTCCCTCGGAATCCCCTCGGATTACAGGGTGGCCACGGTTAACGCCTCGGAAATAGCCGTCAAGCACGGCATAGGCTCAAGAACCCAGCCGGTTGTCAACACGACCGTTCTGGGCGCTTTCGTCCGCGTGACGGGCCTTGTTGAGCTGAAGTCCTTGCTTTCAGCAATAGAACAAGAGGCTCCCACAAAGACCGAGGAAAACAAGGCCGCGGCCGCGGAGGCCTATGAAAAGGTCAACCCCGGAGGACAGAATGCCTGATCTATCTCATGTGGACAGATACCCGGAGATGCCGGTTTCGCTTGTGCCCACCCTTGGCATAGTGAAGACCGGCGAGTGGCGCAACATGAAGCCTCTCCTGGAAGACAAGGCCTCGCCGTGCTCACGCGAGTGCCCAGCCGGCGTTTTCATACCCCGGTATTTCCACGCGCTCTCCGAGGGCAAGATTGATGAGGCCAGGGACATATTCGCTTTGAGAAACCCTTTTCCCAGGATAACGGGCAGGGTCTGTCCTCACTTCTGCGAGCGCGCCTGCAACCGAAACGCACACGATAGCGCTGTGTCCGTGCGTTCAGTGGAGCGCTACCTTGGGGACGCCGCTGCCGATCTCCCTCACCCAAAGCCCGAAAAGGAAACCGGCAAAAGGGTCGCTGTTGTAGGCTCCGGCCCCTCCGGCCTCTCCGCGGCCTATTACCTGAGGAGATCCGGGCACAGGGTCGTTCTTTTTGAGAGGGAAAAAGAACCCGGCGGCCTCCTGAGATACGGCATACCTGAATACCGACTGCCAAAACCTGTTGTTGACTCAGAGATAAAAAAGCTCGCTGATCTCGGCATTGAGTTCAGGACAGGCATGGAGCTGGGAAAAGACATCACCCTTGAAGGCCTGAAGAAGGAATTTGACGCGGTCTATGTGGCGACCGGTGCCTGGCTTGAGCGTGAGATGGGCGTTGAGGGTGAAGAACTGGTTGGGGAAGGACTGCCATTCCTCGTGAGGATTCTCAAGGGCGAAAGGCCCGAACCGGGAAAAAGGTGCGCTGTTGTTGGCGGTGGGAACACCGCGATGGATGTCGCAAGGGTTCTCCGGAGGCTTGGAGCGGATGTTACCATACTATACAGGCGAACCGAGGCCGAGATGCCCGCTATAAGGGAAGAATACGAAAAGGCAAGGGAAGAGGGCATTGAGTTCCGCGTCCTCAGCCTGCCAAGGGCCGTGAAAAAGAAGGGCAATGGCCTTGAGGTTGTTGTTGAGAAGATGAAGCTGGGCAAGCCAGATGCCTCCGGCAGGGCAAGACCAGAACCGACCGGCGAGACAACATCCGAGGAGTTTGACGCCATTTTCAAGGCGGTGGGCGAGGTGGCAGACCTCAGCCTGTTCCCGGATTCCATGAAGGCCGAGGATGGCTGGTTATCCGTTGAAAAGTGCGGATCAACCCCTGATCCCGCGATTTTCGTCGGTGGAGACCTGGCGACCGGTCCCGCGACCGTTGTTGAGGCAATAGCCTGGGGACGGAGGGCCGCTTTCGCCATAAACAGCACCCTCGGGGCTGAGTTTCCCCTTCCAGACTGGGCAAAGGATTGCCCGGACGCGGTTGTCCAACCGGAGAACACTAACCCCGCCTACTTCCCGAAGACGCCAAGGAACGAAAGCGCGACCCTGCCTCCGGCAGAGCGCATAAAGGCCGGTTTCTCCGAGGAGTCCTCAACCATAACCGAAGCCGCCGCCATGGCCGAGATTGACAGGTGCTTTTCCTGCGGCTATTGCAACCAGTGCGGGACATGCTTTGTTTTCTGTCCGGACTGCGCTATAAAGTGGGGACCGGGCCCCATCTTTGACTACGAATACTGCAAGGGCTGTGGCATCTGCCCTAACGAGTGTCCCGGAAATGTTATATCCTTTGTCCGGGAAAAGGAGTTCTGAGATGGCCGAGCGAAAACTTTTGACCGGGAACCACGCCGCGAGCTACGGGGCCATGCTTTCTCGCGCGGAGGTCATATCAGCTTACCCCATAACCCCGCAGACCACCATAGTGGAACTGCTTTCCGAGATAGTGGCCTCCGGGAAACTCAAGGCCAGGTTTATAAATGTTGAATCCGAGCACTCGGCCATGGCCGCTTGCATAGGCGCGTCCGCGGCCGGCGCGAGGGCATACACCGCGACCAGCGCGCAGGGCCTCGCTCTCATGCACGAAATGCTCCACTGGGCCGCTGGCGCGAGGACGCCCGTTGTTCTATCAAATGTCACCAGAGCAATGGGCCCCGGTTGGTCAATATGGTCAGAGCACACGGATTTCCTCTCACAGAGGGATGTTGGCTGGCTGATGCTCTTCGCGGAGAGCGTCCAGGAATCCCAGGACTTTGTCATCTGGCTATACAAGGTCTGCGAGCAGGTCTACCTGCCAGGCATGGTTGCCATAGATGCCTTCATCCTCTCGCACACCTTTGAACCCCTTCTGGTCCACGATCAGGACAGGGTTGACGCTTATCTTCCACGATACAAACCCATATACGCGCTTGATCCGGCTGATCCGAGAGCATGGGGAGGCCTGGTCTCAAGGGATCACTACTACGAGATACGCTACAAGATCTACAAGAACATGGAGAAGGCGCTTGATCTCCTCAGGGAAGCCGGCAGGGAATTCGGAGAGGTCATAGGCCCGAAGCCCTACACCGTGACCGAGGAGTTCATGATGGACGACGCGGATCATGTAATAGTTTCAATGGGATCCATGACCTCCAACGCCCGGTTCGCTGTTAAGACCCTCCGGGACAGAGGCGAGAAGGTCGGCCTTCTCAAGATGGTGGCCTTCAGGCCCTTCCCCTTCAAGGAGGTGCGCGAGGCCCTCTCGGGCCGGAAGAAGGTCGCTGTTCTGGACAGGAACATGAGCCCTGGCCACTCAGGCGTCTTCTCCGAGGAGATACGCTCTGCGCTTTATCACGAGACCCGGAGGCCGGATATATACGGCTACATCATAGGCATAGGCGGAAGGGATGTCCGGGTTGAGGATGTTATTTCGGTCTATGAGGACATGAAGACGAGAGAGGCTCCGGAGGACATCCTTTATGTCGGACTGAAGGGTTTCCCCATTGGCCCGGGCCACGAGAGATACGAGATAATGCCCCTCCAACCCCAGCCAAAGGAGGCCGAAAGATGAAGTGGAATATACCCATTGAGGAACACCTGCATCCGGGAAACCTGGCCTGCCAGGGTTGCGGTGCGTCTCTGTCCATGCGCATAGCCCTGAAGGCCCTGGGGCCGGACACCGTGGTCGTCCTGCCCGCGTGTTGCTGGTCAATCATAGACGGAGCCTGGCCAACCCACCTCCTAAAGGTCCCTGTCTTTCACACCGCTTTTGAGACAGCGGCCATAGTGGCCTCCTCCATCCGGGTCGCGAAGGAATTCCAGGGCAAGGATACGAAAGTCATGGCATGGGGCGGAGATGGCGGAACAGCAGACATAGGCATACAGGCACTCTCCGGGGCGGCTGAGCGCAACGACGACATAATCTACACCATGTATGACAACGAGGCCTACATGAACACGGGCATCCAGCGCTCCTCGTCAACGCCTTTTGGCGCTTGGACGACTACGACACCCGAGGAGAGACCAAAGGACAGGCCGAAGAAGAACATGATGGCAATCATGGCCGCGCACAGGATTCCCTATGCGGCGACAGCGACCCCCGCTTTCCCGGAGGACATGTTCCGTAAATTCGCGAGGGCCAGGGACATCAAGGGAACGAGGTTCATCCACATATTCTCCGCGTGTCCTCCTGGGTGGAAGATGCCATCTGAGCTTTCCATAAAGGCAATGCGCCTGGCGGTGCAGACGAAAGTTTTTCCCCTTTACGAGGTTGAGGACGGCGAGAGGTTCACGATAAACTACTGGCCGGATGAACCAGTTCAACCGGAGGAATACTTCAGGCTCCAGGCCAGGTTCAGGCCCCTGTTCGCTGAGCCGGAAAGGCTTGAGTATGTCAAGGGTTTCATAGACCACAACTGGGAGGAGCTGGTCAGACGCCACAGGATGACCCACGGCGAGAAGTGATCTGCTGATCCAGGATCGTCGGATTGTGATCCTTCAGACCGATGGCCTCAAGATGGCCCGAGATAAAGCCAGGTTTTGGGTTCCCGATTTTTGCCTGTAATCAACCAACCTGGCTCCCGGTGGCGATTTCGGCCTGTCAAGACCAGACCGGGAAAGACTCTACAGGCAAACGCATTGTTGTCCCAGGCCCCTGGCTCCCCTTAAAATCTCACAAGTGGGGATAGATATAGACGAAATCACCCTCTTCTCGGTCCATCTAAAGCTGGCCGGGCCATGGAAGCACGACAGTTTCCCGGGTGAGACTCTCCACGGTTTCCTGTTTAGCCTTCCTGACATCAAGGGGTATCACGAGGCCGAAACAAAGCCCTTCTCTCTGAGACTCGTAAAACATGAAGGAAGAACTCTTAAATGGGAGGTCTGCGCTCTGCGCTTTGACCTTGCCGAGAAGATCTCGTCTGCAAGCCTGCCCCGAAAAGCTCGGCTCGGAAGCACTGGGGTATCCGACATGCTAATAAGCCCCCTGTCATCAACGAATTTCGGACGCCTTTTGAAGACCAGAGTCCGGAACCAGTTCACATTCCATCTCAAAAGCCCCACCTCTTTCAGAAGCCAGGGCCAGCAGATCCTGTTCCCGACCCCGGAACTATTTTTCGGTTCCCTGATGCAGAAATGGAACGCGTTTGCCAGGAAAAAGATAACCCGCGAGATAGCCGAGGATTTCAAGAAGATACTTGTAACCAGGTATAGCCTTGAGACGCAGGAGGTCTCGTTTTCGGATTACAAGATCATAGGTTTCACAGGGGAGGTTTCCTACAAGCTCCCTTCGGGAATTGATCCAATGGTCAAAATAGTTGTCAACGCGCTGGCCAGGTTCGCGCCCTATTCGGGCGTGGGCTACAAAACCCCGATGGGGCTAGGATGGGTGGGATTATGACGAAATCAGAGGGAGATCGGCCTGAAATGAAGTATTGGTGGGCTATGGGAATGGATCATAAACCCGGATGCAGTTCTGGTGAGGGAAAGCAAAACAGGCCCTTGACAGTCCAAGCAAAAACCCTTAAACTTAGAAACTAACTGATGTATAAATTTGTTAAGAGGAGTAAGATAACCACCCCTACGAGGGGAAAGGGGGGACTGGAATTCCCTTCGGGGACTGGAAATTTAAGGGGAGTAAGATGCCTATCCCTCAATTCCCTCAGGGGAATAGGTAAGGGCCATGGGGCCCGTAAAGACACAAACAGGAGGTATAACTTCTATGAAACAAAGGTCAGATAAGGAAAAGGTGGTAGCCGAGAACGGAGGAATTGTGATAACCGACTACTTTACAAACTTGGATAAGGAGGCATTGCCCCTTCTGATACAGGCTATCAAAAAAGCCATTGCAGAAGAAATGATTGGGGTAGCAACAGGAGACAGAGATGATGATCATACGGATGAAATGGATACTTGATCCGGCCCTCACGGAGGCCCTATGCTTCCTGCTAACATTAAGGGTTGCCTTTGCACATTTCAGATTCCGAGTGCACAATTCCATCCCGAAAACGAAAAGGAGGAGCGCATGAGCGCTTTTGATGACTTTTTTAATGAGATAACGGGCCACAGGCCTTACAAGCACCAGTCCGAGATAGGGACTATGCTCTGGAACGATGGCAAGGGACCAGGCGATCAACCTCTTCTTCTGAAGGCTCCCACAGGTTCAGGCAAAACAGAGGCAGTTGTCATTCCCTTTCTCTACCAGTGGAAAAAGGGCACATGGCCCATCGCGCCCAGGCTCATATATGTTCTGCCGATGAGAGCTCTGGCAAACCAGATATGCGGCCGTATAGAGCAATACGCGGATAAGGTGGACAAAAAGATCAAGGTCTCTGTCCAGCACGGCGAGCGGCACGACG
>CBFGJU010000134.1:0-3369 GCA_965649155.1 Caldifarciminota bacterium
CTCGCGTTATCTGTGGAGCGATACACCTGGATGAAGTGCGCGGTGTCACCCCAGAAGTTGGATGTGTTCCACCGGGCCAGATACAGCGTAGCAAAGAGCAAAATTAATAACAACATTTAAACACCTCCTCATGCATGATTATAACCGTTTTACCGTGGACGATCAAGGGCCTCTTTGTAGAGATCAATGAATCGCCTCCCTATAGCAATGTGGCTGAAATCCTTTTCAAGTCTTTCAAGAGCCGATAGGACAACCATCTCTCTTTCACTGGGGGGAGAGGCAAGAAGGCGTGCTATAGTGCCAGCCAGGGTCTCTGTATCCCTCTCAGGCACGAGAAATCCAGTCTCACCATCAACTATAAGATCGGTTATACCCCCAACAGCCGAGGCCACGACCGGAACCCCTGCTCGCATAGCCTCCAAGATAACAACGCCCTGGCCTTCGGTATCCCCCTTTGAATCAACTACGGCTGGCAGGACAAACAAGGTTGCCCTCGCGTATTCCCTGGCCTTTTCCTCTTCGCTCACGGGACCCAGGAAATCCACGCTATCCCGTATGCCAAGAGACCCTGCCTCGGTTTTCAGTTTCTCTTCCTCAGGTCCGGTTCCAACAACTGCAAGCTTTATATCAGGGTATTGTTCTTTAAGAATTTTAAGGGCTCGTAGGAGATATATCAAGCCCTTTCTCTCCACGAGTCTCCCAACAAAGAGAAGCCTTTTCTCCTCCCTTTTTATCTCTGGCAATTTAACAGGCTCTCCCGCCGGCATGAATGGTATGACAACAGCATTTGAACCCACTGGAAGCTTGAAGGTTTTGGTGAATCGTGAGAGTCCGTAGGTAGTTAAAAAGGTAAGAGAACATGCCCGGTTCACGAGATACTGGAACAGCCATCTCATGAATCTGAATTTCTCTGCCAGGGCAACCTCAGCGGTATAGAAGGTGTATATCCTGGGAACCTTGAAGGGCAGGGCCAGGAGGGCCAGAGGAAATGGCCAGTGGATATGGATGAGATCGTATTCTCTCTTCCGGGACAATTCCCACGCTTTTAAGAATCCGCCCAGGAGAAATGGGATAATCATTATTTTCGGGCCGAGTCCTTGCTTCAGCTTCTCTGGTATCGCCACATCATGGCTCAGCGTTTCCCATCGGGAGGGTGCGTAGCGCCAGCGGTGGACTCGGATTCCCCAGAGCTCGCCCCCGGGCATTCCTCTGTAGGATGAAGCCAGGACATCGGCCTCAATCCCGTGTTTCATCAGCTCCCGGATCAGGGTCCAGAGCCAGGGGGTTATGACATCCCTTTCGTGGCGAGGGAAAGCCGTAACTATGTATAGGACGCGAATTATCCCCTTCAAATCTCAAAGACCCTCTTGTAGGCCGCGAGAAGGCTCGGGACCGAGGCCTCCCACTTCAGATACTTCTCAAAACGCTCCTTGCCCCTCCTCCCCATTTCCGCAGCCTCTTCCGGATGGTCAAAGAGATACGCTATCTTCTCAGCCATATCCACGGGGTCGTTGGGTCTGGCGTATAGAGCGGAGTCGCGAGCGGAGAACCTTCCCTCCGTGGTCTCAAACATCACTATGGGTTTTCCCATGGCCATGTATTCCATGACCTTTGTCATGGTGGAGCGGTCAGAGAAGGGGTTGACATGGTCAGGGTTGACGCACAGGTAACACGACGCCAGGGTCGTGAGCAATTCCTCGGTCGGGACATAGCCGGTGAATTTCATGTATTCGTCCAAAAGGCCTTTCTCTCGCGCGTGAGCCACGACATTCTTCAGGGCTGGACCCTCGCCCATCACAACGAAGAAAGCCTCGCGCCTTCCAAGCCTATTGACCAGGTGATCAACAGCGTCAACCAACAGGTTCAAACCCTCCTGTTGGCCTATTACGCCAACATAACCGACCACTTTCCTGCCAGGATAGAAATTCTCCTTCGGTCTCACGCCCTCACCGAAACCGGCCTTTGGGCCGCTCCTGACGATGAATATCTTGGCCGGATCAAACCCGCCCCTCTTTATACCTATATCCCTGTAGGATTCGTTCGTGGCTATGACTACATCAGCGGTTTTGTATGAGAGGCGTTCAACAACGAGGAGCAGTCGGTGCCACAGGTCGCGCTTGCCAAACTTAACCACATATAGCTCTGGGGATAGGTCGCGGTGGTCAAAAAGGTATTTTACGCCAAGGAGCTTGAACGGACAGGCAACCAGGAAAACCAGATCCGGCGGGTCGCACCCGTGTATGACCGAGAATCCGGGCCCGAAGAAGTATATCCAGATAGCGAGGATGAACTGCCAGGCAATTGACCAGGGATACTCAAACAGGTAAGCCGGAATGTCCGCCGCCTCAACGGGAAGGGGATGCCTGTAGACATGTATGCCATCAATGACCTCATGCCACTTGGTGAAGCCCTTGCCCTTCGGGCTTATCATGGAGACAATGTAGCCGGCCTTGCGGAGCGCGCGGGCCTGTTGCCACACCCGGCGTTCAAAGGGCGCAGGCAGGTTCTCTATGATTATAAGGACCCGTTTTCCCATTTCCCGGCCAAATTATAACGCTCGCTAACCAGCGGGTTCATTCCTTGGCCTGCTTCTTCAGGAACTTCGGCCCCTCGCCGAGGAGGAACCAGTTCAGGGAAACGCCGTATTTCTCAGCAATGGCAATCAGAGCCTTTGCCCCGGGGAGAAAGCTACCCCTTTCCCACTTCTGGACGGTGAACACGGCTATTCCCAGGTCTTGCGCAAGTCGCTCCTGCGAAAGACCGAAGTCCTTTCTGAGCTCTTTGAGCCTTTGTGGAATATCTTTCTCGCTCATGGCAATATTATACCGGCTACAACCAGGCCTTTACACCTACGGTCGGGTATCCCAGGGCCTTTGTATCCTGAGTCAGTTGGCAGTTGAGAGGATTCAGGCACTACTGGTAATTTATTACTACCCGCTGAACCAAGATGGCGGTATTTTTAAACCAGTAATAATATACTGGTATAATTAGACCAGTTATTATGAACCAGTAATCCGGACACCTATCCTATGAATGATAAATTATAATCAGCATTAATTTATATTGGCTAACTCTTTGATAAATAGGATGTTAACATTATTAATCTCAATCTCTTTTTACGCATTTTAACTCCCATAACTAACGGTTTATCGTTATAAGTCTGGCACTCCCCTACCCTTTCTGAGCGGTTGTCGGTTAGGATGGTTAACCCTGGAGGGGCGCCGGAGGGATTATGCCCTTCGCAAACCGGTTAAAGGAAACCCTGAATAATGAGCTCCAGAACTAAACAACGGGTGATCAGAGAGGTTTATCCTTGTCCATCACTGCCCACAAGGCTATGGCCCCCGCGGCTGAGACATTAAGGGAACC
>CBFGJU010000135.1:0-3357 GCA_965649155.1 Caldifarciminota bacterium
GTGGGTTTCAAAACCTGCACCTTCTGCACCTTCTTCGGAGCTCCTTGATGTTTTCTTCAACATCCACGCGCCCCGCGACGAATTCGGGGAACTCCGGCAGGGGGGACAGGTGGCGAAAGCCGCGCCTGGCCATCTCGCGCGCGAGCTCGTCGTGCCTCTCGCGGATGCTGTGAACCTCAACCAGGCCGCGGGATATGTATCCCGCGATGGACTTTCCTTTGAGAATGCAACCCACGAACATGTGCATCTCGTTGTGCTCTCCGAGGAGGTGCCTGTCGCACATCCGGCCGGGGTCAAGCTTCCACATCCTCATCTTCTGCGAGCTCGGGCCTTTTTCTGACGGGGGCGCCCTTCTGCCAGTTCCCTCAGCGCGTCTCGGAAAACCGCGGCAGACTCGAAATCAAGGCGCTCAGCGGCCTCGCGCATCAGCCTCTCAAGCTCCGCTAAGGCGTCCGGCCTGGCGTGGGACCTGATGACCTCCCGCGCGACGCGCTCTGGTTCGGCCGTGTCTGGCTCCGGGATTGCCGCGTCCTCAAGGACGCCTGTGGTGGCCATTACCTCGTCCGGGCTTTTCACTATGGAACGCGGGGTTATGCCGTGCTCCCGGTTGTAAGCGAGCTGGCGCTCCCTGCGCCTCGCGGTCTCGGCTATCGCCTTTTCCATGGCGTCGGTGACCTCGTCAGCGTAAAGGATAACCTTTCCAGCAAGGTTCCTCGCGGCCCTGCCCGCTGTCTGGATAATAGATGTGTATGACCTGAGGAAGCCAGTGCGCTCTGCATCCGTTATTATCACGAGGGAGACCTCAGGGAGATCGAGCCCCTCCCGGAGGAGGTTGACGCCGACCAGGACATTCGTCTTGCCGAGCCGGAGGTTCCTGAGAAGCCGGACGCGCTCCATAGCGTCCTGTTCCGAGTGCAGGTAATCAGCCTTGACACCCATGTCCTTGAGGTAGGAAGCGAGATCTTCCGCACTGCGCTTTGTCAGGGTGGTAACGAGGACTCGTTGGCCCGCGGAGGTCACGCGGTTTATCTCGTTGAGGATATCGTCTATCTGGCCCTCGGTAGGCCTTATCTCCATCTCAGGATCAACAAGGCCCGTGGGCCTTATTATCTGCTCAGTTATGACGCCTTCGGTCTTCTCCAGCTCGTATGGGCCAGGGGTGGCGGACATGAAGATGACCGGGCCGACCAGCTCCTCAAACTCGCGGAACCGAAGGGGCCTGTTGTCAAGGCAAGAGGGCAATCTGAACCCGTGCTCAACCAGGACCTCCTTTCGTGACCTGTCTCCCTCATACATTCCGGCTATCTGGGGCACGGTGACATGGGATTCGTCAATCACGGTGAGAAACGGCCTTGGAAAGTAATCCAGGAGGCAGGTTGGGCGTTCGCCCGGAGCCCGGCCCGCCAGATGCCTTGAGTAGTTCTCAACTCCGTGGCAGTAGCCTATCTCACGGAGCATCTCAAGGTCAAAGAGGGTTCTCTGCTTCAAACGCTGGGCCTCAAGGAGCTTCCCGGCCCCCTGGAGCTCGTCCAGCCTTTCCCGAAGCTCGTCCTCTATGGCTGAGAGGGCGCGCTCCAGCCTGGGCCGCGAGATTATGAAGTGCGCGGCCGGATAAACGGACACGGCCGTGGTCTCCGATTTCACCTTCATGCTAACCGGCTCTCTCATGGTTATCCTCTCAAGCCGTCTCCCGGAAAACTCAAACCGCCAGACCTCCTCCTCGTATGCAGGAACCAGATCAAGGGTGTCGCCCTTCAGGCGGAACCTCCCCCTCGCCAGATCGCCAGTGGTTCGCTCGTATTGCAGATGAACGAGCTTCCTTGAGAGCTCCTGCAGGTCGTATTCCCCGCCAACCTCAAGGAAAATGAACTCCTGCCTCATCTCCTCCGGATCGCCCAGGGAGTAGATGCAGGATACGGACGCGACAACGATGACATCCTGCCTGGAAAGGAGCGACGCGGCGGTCCTGAGCCTCAAACGCTCTATCCGCTCGTTGATGTCAGCCTCCTTCGGGACATAGGTATCCGTCTCTGGGATGTATGCCTCTGGCATGTAGTAGTCATAGTAGCTTATGAAATATTCAACCGCGTTCCGGGGAAAGAAGCCCTTGAACTCGCCGTATAACTGCGCCGCGAGGGTCTTGTTGTGGGAAATGACAAGCGTCGGCAGGCCGAGCTCTTTTATCACATTGGCTATGGTGAAGGTGTTGTGCACAAACAGGCCAGGGTAGCCGGCCAGGAATGTCTGCGGACCTGGGACAGACAGGTCATAGACGAAATCACCGCGGGGCTTGACCCGCTCAACCGAGACGACCCTGTGCCACCTGAGCCTGTCAATGTTCCTGAGCTCCGGAGGCAGGAAATCCCTGAGCCGTTCAAACCCCCTCCTGAGGAACACGGTGCGCCCTGTCTCAAGGTGGCTCACCTGGGCAACGCTGAAACCCGTGGCCGCGGCAACCTCCTTCTCGCGGAGGCCGCGGCGCTTTCTCTCCTGCCTCAGGACAGCTCCGGGAATGGGGATGGGTTCACGGCCATCCCTGACCCTGTTCGCGAGGCGACGGAACCTGTCCGAGAGGTCGCGAGGGAGACCCTCAATCCCTGCCAGGGCGAGAATGTCCTCCTTCCGGTCAATCACGAGCTTGAGATATGTGCGCCTTCCAGATGGCCCGAGGACGCGGTATCCTATGCCGAGCCGAGAAAGCGAGACCTCCAGACTGTAGAGCATTCCGGGCGACCTCACATTGAACCAGAAGCTTGTCCTGTTGATCCTTCCGGATGTCATGGCGAGCGCGGATATAAGGTTGGAGGCCGCTGAGACCGAGCAAGGCCCGCCGCAGACAGGGATTTGCCTGGCCCGCTTGTGCCTTCCGAGTAGAGCTGAAATCAATTCCCACAGAACGCGAGATGAGACCTGATAAACATGCTTTGACCGGTATTGGCCCTTGGGGAAACCCAGCCTCGCCAGGAGGGACGGAAGCTCCGCGGCCGCAGAGGGAGCCACTATGGGAAAGTTGATGTAGCGGTTCTGTAGGAGCCTCGCTGAATAGGCGTAACCGATGAAGCTAGCCCAGTCCGGGCCGGCCGGCACGGCTCCGGGCAGGCTCCTCCCCATGAGGCCGGTTATCCTGGCCGAGGCCAGCTCAGCGGGTCCCAGCCCGAGCTCTCGCTTGCGCTCGCAGAACTCCTTTATGGGCCAGGATTCTCCTTTGTATTCAACCCTGAAGGGGCTATCTCGCAGTATCTTCGTTAGATCAATGAACCCAGGCCTGGTGGTCTCCGGCTGGGGCAGGCCCTTGGGGCCGGGGATGTAGTCTCCGGGCATAAGCCTGTCCCCGCGCTCAAGAACCAGGCCCTGGCT
>CBFGJU010000136.1:0-3355 GCA_965649155.1 Caldifarciminota bacterium
CCATAAGCCACACCAGAGCACCTAAACTATCAGCCTAAACCCTAGCCTAAACCCTATCGTATCACCGGCAGGACACAGGAAGCGGCCCCACGCGCGTGTTCAAAGACCGCTATGTAGATACCCGTGGACAGTCCCCCTGGCCTGAAGGTATATTTGCCAGCCTCAAGGGTCCCTGAGAAGAGCGCGTCAGCGCGCCTGCCTCCTATATCATATATCAAGAGCGAACCCCTGGTTCTTCCGGGAATAGAAAGGACCAGACCATCCGGCCCGAACCTGATCGCTGGGCCCCCGAACCCCGGAACGCCGTAGTCCTCGTATGCCAGAAGGCCGCAACCGGTCCCCCCGACCATGTCGTCCAGGAGAAAGCCAGCGCTAACGCCATTCGTGGTGCCAATCAGTAGTTCAGCACAGCCATCCCAGTCAACATCCGCGTTGGACGGGTCGTGGATGTCACCGGAGCTCAGGTTGACGCTCCAGAGCAATGTCCCGTTTGACCTTATGCACCACAGGGGATGAGGGTTAACGCCCGGAGCGGGAACCAGTATCTCCACCAGGTTGTCGCCATTAACATCAGCCAGGGATGGAGACCTGTGGACGCCAGCTCCGCCAGGAACCGGCCAGCTCCACTCAACCGCGCCGGTCGCACCGTTGAGACAATACACCGCGTCCGAAGGCGTGTCGGTTCCGGCTATTACCTCAACTATCCCATCCAGGTCTATGTCGGCCGCGGCTGTCCCCGCAGGTTGGCCGGGGTATGAAGCCCCTATGTTGGTGTTCCAGAGGACAACCCCGTTCCTGTCCACGCAATAGACCCTGCCCGCGTCAGAATGGTGGATTACATCAAGGTGGCCGTCGCCGTTCGCGTCTATTATGGTTGGCATGGAATAGTGGCCGCCGGCCGCGGCGACCGTCCAGACCACGGAACCGTCCTCGCCGTTCAGGAGAAAGAGGGCTGAGGTGGAGGATATGGCTATCTCCCATTTGCTATCCTCGTCAACATCAGCAATGGCAGGGGCCACATCGCAATCCCCCTGAAGCCAGAGCGCGCGCTCGGTCGCGCCCGTGGACGCGTTCAACCAGTAGAGGGTGTCGTTGTCAGAACCCACTATGACCTCAAGATCGCCGTTTCCGTCAATGTCAACGATCTTCGGAGAGGGGTAGCCACTAACCACGGATGAGGGCCTTGACCACAAGGTCGCTCCGTTCAGGCCGTTCAGCGCGTATATGCCGCCGTTATATTGATAGGTAACCACTATATCTGGCGTCCCGTCCCCGTTCAGATCCTCTATCGCGGGCTGGCCCCAGATGGCGCCGGCATACGGTTGAACGAACCACTGCGCGAGTCCCGATATTCCGTCAACCAGCGCAACCTGGCCTGTGCCGTAGCTGGCAATGACAACCTCTAACTGCGGGTCAGCGTCAAACTGGGCCACGGAGAGAGCGTTCTCCGGGAAGCTCGCACCGCCGTATGTCCATTTTATATCAGGGGGAGCGCTCATTGAGCCGCGCAGGGGAGAGAAGTGGGTATTCGCCAGGTCACGGCCGAACATCGGCCACCAGGCGGGATTCTGTGCAACCAGCAAGATAGCTATATACAACATCTAGCACCTCCTTTTTCTTAACGCGGATATGGTATAGCTTTTCCGTAGGATGTGTCAAACTAGCGTTTTCCGGATTCCCCGCAAAACAGGTGCCGCGATTTGTCCCACCCCACGCGCCCGTTTTATAATTTGTCCATGAAACTGCTCGTTCCTGTTGATTTTTCACCTTATTCAGACAGGGCCCTTGAACTGGCGAGCCTGATAGCCAGGAAGGCGGGTGGTGAGATAGCCCTCCTGAATGTCATATACGATCCAAGAGAGTCTTCCTTCCTACCTCCAATTGCAAGAGGTTCAGTCTCGGATTCCCTTGACCAGAAGAAAAAGGAGCACCTGGCCAGGCTGAAAGAGATGGCCGGGAAGAACCCCCTGGTCAGCAAGACCATGGTTAAATTCGGCGAGGCCCACCAGGCCATACTTGAGCAGGAGGCCTCTTCCGATCTCTTTGTCATGGGGACAAAGGGGATCCACGGCCTCTCAAGCGTTCTCGTGGGCTCAGTAACTCTCAGGATCCTGAGAAAGGCCTCTGTCCCAGTGGTAACGGTCAGGGACAGGGTTCCCGGGGACATAAAAAAGATAGTAGCGGCAACGGATACCTCGGAGGCCTCCGGCAAGGCCCTGAACGCGGCTATGGCCCTCGCAAATGCCGTGGGTGCGGAGATGATTCCCGTCTACATAGATACCCTATCCAGCCATGTCTCCGAGGGCAGGATCTACTGGCAGAAGGTCGTGGAAAGGGTTTCGGCAATATCCGATTGCGAGGAGTGCAGAATTTACCCATCGGATAGCCCTGTCCGGGGGATAATTGAATTCTCCGAGAACGAAAAGGCTGACCTGATAGCAGTTGGAAGCCAGGGGCTTTCCGGGATACGGGATTTGGTCGGAAGCACGGCAATAGGCGTTGTGTCATCCTCATCAGTTCCGGTGATGGTGGTTTGAGCCGGCTCGCGCTTTCAACCAGCTGGAACGCCCGGCGTCTTTATACAGGCAGGGAAGTGGTGGATTCAATTCTTGACCTTGGCATCACGGGCCTTGAGCTTTCCTATAACCTTGAGCAAGTGATGGCCCATGATGCAGTCGCGCGAATCAAGGGAACCGGTGCCTGTATTGTTTCCCTTCATCACCCGTGCCCGATGCCAGGGGGCTTCACGAAAGACCAGGCCTCAGGAGAAATTTACAATCCAGCCTCACTTGACGAGGGCGAAAGAGCCCTCGCGATCAAAAGCCTCCTGGGAACCCTTGAATTCGCGACCGAGAATGGGGTCCGTGTAGTGGTCTTCCACGCGGGCAATATTCCGGAAACGCGCGCCACCGAGCACGAAATGGCCGAGCTGTTCAAGAAACCGGACCAGGCCTGGATAGGTTTGAGGGACGAGCTCCTTCGGGAAAGAGAAAGGCAAATGCCCGTGCGAATGGACGCGCTCAAGCGTGTCCTTGACAAAACCATTCCCGAATACGAGAAAGCCGGTGTCAAACTCGCGATTGAGAACCGGTATTACATAACGGATATACCGGACATTGAGGAAATGTCCAAGCTTTTTGACCACTACCCTCCTCTACTCTACTGGCACGACACGGGCCACGGGCAAGCTAGAGCTTGCTGGGGCCTTGAAGGGGAGCTTGACTCGCTTGAGGAATTCCGGGGCCGGCTCGCTGGTTATCACCTTCACGACGCGGAGGGCCCCAGGGATCACAGGGCACCCGGCAAGGGGGACATTGATTTTGCTAAGGTTTTCAGGCTTGGCGGAACCGAGGAC
>CBFGJU010000137.1:0-3345 GCA_965649155.1 Caldifarciminota bacterium
CCTGTTCCTGGCCGCAGTTGTAGTTGGCAAAGGTGTAGGAAGCGGAATATGTGTTGACAAATGGCTGGAAGCTCCTGAGCTGGGACTGGCTTATGTCTATCATCCAGGGTATCCTGGCGGGTATATCCTTGAAGCCTGAGGCTATCCTGTCTCCAACAACCCTGGAGTTGAAGAGGTCAAAAACATCCACCGCGTCGTCAACGGCGTTTTTCGCATATGCCCCGCCAAAGTAGAAGCAGAAGTTTATGATCTGGACTCGGGCAGGGTCCTCCCCAACGGGCAGGCCGATGATGTATATGGTGTCAACCGTGGCGTCCGAAAGGGTCCAGGGATCGAGGAGGCCGCAGTCCGAGTATCGGAAATTGGATATGGTGCCCTTGTCCTTCAGGGGTTCATATTTCATCTTGACGAAGTTGGTGGAATACCACCACGCGCCCTTGGCGTTCATGGCCCTGTGGAAAAAGTCATCCAGGAGGTAATCCCGGCAGTTCGTCAGGTAGTGCAGTTCGTAGTCAAAAGAAAGCGTCATGGAGATGTTCTTTGACTTGAAGTTCCAGGTGGATGAGACCTGCCAAGCGTAGTCGGCCCTGACCAGGAAGCTGTCCGGCCCAAAGATGGTGAGCTTCTTGGTGTCCACAACCTTTCCGGTCTGATAATCAACAGCCGCAACCTCGTAGGAGGCCCTCAGGGGATTTTTGCCGGACGAGAAAGCCTCCGGGCCGGGGAGCTTATACTGGAAAGTGATGGAACTGGCCTTAACATGATCCCAACGCCAGGCTGAACCCTCAACCGGCTCGCCGGACACGATGTTGCCGGGTGAACCATCCTTGAGTTTTATGGCGAGCCGCATGGATTCTCCGAGATACTGGAAAACAGGCCTGTCATAGACATTCCTGATGTTGTTGACCGTTATGGCAACGGTCCTGTCGTGGGACATGGACGCGGTGTCCTGGGAGACCAGGACCTGCGCCTCAACAGGGGTTTCGGTTCTCTCTATTATCTGGGAAATGGTCTCGGTCTCGCTGAGCTTCTTTGCCCTGGATTTGCTGAAGGCCGCGTGGAGATCGTCAACTATCTGCATGAGGGCCTGAATAACATAGCGGATGTCCTTCTTGTTTATGCTGGCCTTGTTGTAGCGGTATATGGCGCCGGTCTCGTTGTTGATGAGCCATATGCCAGCGAGGAGTCCGTTCTGATCCTCGCCCACGACCAGGTCAAGGGTGTATCCTGCCTTTGACCTCATCGTGTCCTCTTCTATGTGGATGAAGCCATTGTCCTCGTGGGTGAAATATCGGAAAAATTGCGTCCTCCCGATGTCCAGCCTGTAGGCCGCGGATATGTCCACATTGGCATCCTGGAAGTCTTTCTGCATCCGCTTGAAGACCGTCTCCTTGTTCTTCTCAAGCTGGGATGCTTCTATGTTCCTTGAAATAACCCCGTTCGGGTCAACGAACATCTGCATCTTGAAGTTGACCGCGGGCTTGGCCAGGAGGCTCACGGGCGCCAGGATGAAAAAGGCCCCTGCGCAAAGTTTAAAAAATATCCTTGCCTTCATCTTTCCTCTCCTCATTGACCCCCATATTTTAAGACACAAGCAAGGGGCTTTTCAAGCACTGATTTCCGGCCATAAAACCCGAATTGCCTGCAGGTCAAAGGTCTATCTGAGCACCGTGCCCTTTGTTCTTCCTGTCCATGACCCTGCTTTTGCCACCAGAAAGTAAATGCCTGGTTTGAAGGCCAGCTCAAGGGTCTGAAGGCCAGGCCCAACGAGGCCCATGTCCTGGGACAAGACCATCCTCCCTGTGGGATCATAGGCTTTGATGAGGACCGGTGAGGATGATGGTAGCGTGAGACAAAGGTTCAATTTCCCCTTTCCCGGGTTCGGAAACACCGACAGGGCGAAGCCTTCTTTGTTTCCCTTATCTTCTCTTACAACGGCAGGATTATCCGGCCAGAAATCATAGTTGTTGGTGTTCCACGGATCATGAGCAGGCCCGGACCAGTCTATTCGCCAGCCGGTTACTTCTGGAATCTCCCAGGTATATAGATAGGTGTGATAATAGTAATTGCATCCCTCGCCACGCATTTCTTCAAAATTGTGCGAAAGCTCAAGAAACCCGTCCCCGTCAACATCCGAGAAAGTCGGGGTAGCGGCAGACCAGAAAGAGTAGGGTCTGGAAAGGCTTTCCGGGGGAAGATTTGAGCCTATTTTGATCCTCCAGATCTCGCGTCCCAGGCAGTCAACAGAGACAAGCCCTACCGTGTATGGTCTGAGCGCTCCCGTGTCATCGGTTGAGCTCTCGTAGCCTATGAACTGGGCACCAGAAAATATGAGCTCAGCCCGGCCGTCGCCATCGGTATCCGCGACCCCACGCCAGTTAGGAGTCATTATGTGGCCAAAAGGTATTTTATCAAACGAGTATTCTATCTCCCCACTTGGCCCCAGAAAGATGTATCTATCATACCTGACGAAGAGCTCGGGCAGACTGTCGCCGTCGCAGTCCCCGGGTGTGATGAGAAAGCGTCCGTGTTGCAAAACAACGGGCCAGCCAGGCACAATCGTCCCATCGTGCCTAAGCGCGAACACCCTTGATGTGTCAACCCATACAATCGTGGTCTCATTAGAGGCAACTGTATCCTGTATTACTGTTGAGAAGATTATCTCCTGTTTTCCGTCGCGATCCAGATCAACCAAAATTGGGGAATAGGGTAGCCACTCGCGCCAATGAGAGGGAAGGTCATGACCAAGGATAAATGGCCAGCCGGGCTCCAGATCGGACTGAGCGTCAACCATGTATACGGAGCTCCCACACATCAGGATCAGCTCCCCAACCCCATCGCCATCCGGGTCACCGACCGCGGGGCGAAGCCAACCGGTCCAGCCACTGAGGTTCATGGGCCACCCAGGGAGCTCGGAACCATCAGAGTCCAGGATATGGACCCAGACGCTGTGCCGGCCTTTTCCCACGATTGAATCCACGATCGCTATCACCTCGGGACAGGCATCACCATCCATGTCCCAGAGGCTTGGGGAGTTCAAGAATTTCCCGAAGGTTACTGGCCAGCCCGGAAGAACCTCCGCGGTTGAGATGTTCCTGGCGTATATCTTTGATATGGCACCCCAATCTCCAGCGTAGACCACTTCAAGCCTTCCATCGCAGTCCAAATCGCCCAGACAGAGAGAATAGGGGTCATTTACAACCAGGGCAGGCTGAGGCCAGCCAGGGAGGTGTTTTCCGTGCCAGGTGAACGCATGAATAGAATCCCAAGAAGACAAACACTCATCATAATAGGCCCACCCGCCTCCGAATGGTTGGGAAGGATAATACCCGATGTGAGGGTATC
>CBFGJU010000138.1:0-3320 GCA_965649155.1 Caldifarciminota bacterium
ACCTTTGCCACTCCGATTGCCAGGCCCTTGCCTTTCTTTTTTATGGGCAATTTCTTGAGGAGTCGGGGGTCAAGGTTCCGGACCGCTATCTCCGGGTAATCCAGGAGCTCAAGCCCCTGGCCACAGGCCTTTACCAGAATCTTATCGCCGATCAGGAGATTCTCAAGGGTCTCCGGAGGAAAATCAATGAGCACATGCTCTATTCCGCCGTGTTTGCCCGTGACAACGCCCCTGTCGCCCTTGGCATCGCCTGAGACGACAATTGCCTCGTTGCCAATGCAACTGAGCGCGTTATACGCGGAGTTGTAGGCGGATGGGTCACCCTCAAACCTGTCCGTGTTCCTGGTTGAGACACCAGGCTCAACATGATCTCCTGCCAGGCCGACGCAGGGGTCGCCGACGCGCTTGTTGTAGGTAATGCCACCAACTCCGGGCAAAACCTTTACCTTTCCATCGTGGGAAACCAGGTAAGGCCTGGCTCCCTTGACCGGATGGGCGACATGGCCCATCACGGACATGATGACGAGGTCTTTTTCGTTTGTCCTTAGCATTTTGGTCTCTCCATATATTCAATCAGCCAACCCAGAATGGCTATCAACGAGATAGCACTCACAGCAAAGAGTATATCCCTCTGTTCCCTGGCTAACCTCTTCGTCAGTTTGTTTGAGCTTCCCTATCCTGTTCCCGTGAACCCACGGGGTTATGATCTCGCCCTGAAAAGCCAGGGATATTCCGGCGAGATTTCTCCCCTTGAGGTCAGTCTCAAGGGAATCCAGGCTTTCATCCAGTTTGTCCTCCTGGAACCTGTGCCTTTCGGACGAAAAGGTGATCGCCGTGTCAATCCATGGGGCCCTGGGGGGAATCAGGGTGGTGTCCCAGGAACTGGTGATGGTCTCGCTTGAAACCCCCACTGATTTCCAGACGCTCACCCCTTCTTTTTTGCCCGGCGCCGTATATCCCCCTGATAGGCCTATCAAAAGTCCCTGCGTTGTTCCTGCTCCGGGCCATCGTTGGACAACGCTGTCCTCGTTCATGAGAACCGAACGGCTGAGGAAAAGCGTGATAGAGGTATCCCTCTGGTTCCGAACCTCAACCGCGAGCCGGTTGCTGAAATCGCCCACCGGGTATGTCCTCACGCTTATGCCGGATTGCTCGTGGACTGTCTCTTCTGGCTCCGGCCATATATCGTAACTCACATGCCGGGGTCCGCACCCGGCGAAGAGGACGGCCAAGACCACAACATTTCCTGGTTTCACTGCCAAATTTTAATGTCCGGGGGAGAGGGGGGACAAGGTCTTGGTGTGCTGATAAAATCGCCCGTGGCCTCCGGGTCGGCCTGAAATTTGCTCGCGACCTGAGACGCAAAGCATGCAAGGGCAACCCGAATTGTCTCTAAATTCTGTAAAACACGAACCCCCCTGCCCTCAGCCCTCCCCAGTAGCCTCCCCTGAATCCGATGCCGAGATTTCCGAAACTCGCGGTCGCGTCGCCGAGGAACATGGGGTCTCCCATCCATCCGCCAGCGAGCCTGGCCGAAACCGGACCGAACGCCCTCTCGTAGGAGGCCAGACCGCCAATCTGGCCTTTGTATAGGAACTCGCCTGATATTCCGAATGGTCGGGAGGCAACATTGAGGCCGATCTCAATGGGGAAAGCCTCTTCAAGGCTGTCCGGGATAGCCGTCTCCCGGAGGACGAAGCTGTTCAGGCTGTCGCCCTGGAAATCGCGCCCAGCCCTCAGAAAATCCGACCAGTATCTCCCGTGGAGTCCGACCGAAACGAGGCCCGCGTCCAGCAAAAGCCCCGCACCCCCGCCATAGGCAAGTGGAGAGGAAGAGACAACGATGTCGTCCGGGAATATTGTCCCGGTAGCAGAAGAGAACTCATCCGAGAGCTGACCCAACGCGCCGAGCACCTCAACAGCATAGGAGAAAGGCCCCCTGGACTGGCAGAAAGCGAGCCGGGCTGAATAGAACCTCAATGTCGTTCTCTGGGTTATCCTGTCAACCTCGGCCGAATCATCTCTGATTATGTGGTCCTTTTCTGCCGAACAGGCGAAAGACCCTCCCGCCTCCAGCCATATCGTCCCCGCGTCGGGTATACGGAAGCCTGCGCCCACGGGCCCCGTGACAAACCCGTCCCGCCACCCTCCTTCAGCATAAAAGCCCAGCTTTCCGAGCGAGGATAGGGCCGCGGGGCTAGCGGAGAGGAAGCCAAAACCTGGCATTGCAGGTGGCGAAACCCATAGCCTCGCGGTGTCCAGGGGCAGGCACAACAGAAGAATAGGCGTTGTCATCGTGAAAAAGATAAACCAGGAGCCCGGTTCACTGCAACTCAACGCTCCGGCGATCTGGAATTTTGAAACCCTGAGGGCTATCGTTCTATGAGAATAAAAAGAGGCCCCTCGTGGGGCCTCGCGTTTTCGGGATGCTCGTGTCTATTCTACTATGGTCTTGAAGACCTCGTTGTAGACGCCAGCCGATACCCTGACGAAATAGACGCCCCTGCTGGATATGCCCAGGCTGAGCTCGCCGCTGTTTTCAACGCTGTTTCTGGTCTCCCTGACCAGCCTGCCTGACCCATCAAACACCGAAACGGTCATGTCAACGGGCCTGGGAACCAGGTAGCTCACCACGACGCGACCAGAGCCGACGGAGGGGACCCTGATGTCATAGAGGGCCCTGTCGGCTTCCTCCTCAACATAAACATTCAGGTCCTGCCAGGCATAGCCAAGGGCTATCTTGTAGATGTGATCCGGGGAGGAGTTGCTTATTGCGAAATCATAGACAGAATCGGAAGGCAAAAGTCCAAGAGGCTCCCAGACATCATTGCCAGCGCAGTCCCAACTGCCGGGGGTGATATACTGTATCCAGGTGCCCGTGAGGGTGGCCTCGCCGAAATACTCCTCGGCATACCAGTTGGTCAGGATCATGCTGTTCGCAGAGCCGTCGCTGGGAAGGTGGTGCAGGAAACCGAGGCCACGGAGAGAGTAGGGGGCGGGATTGGTGATCTGGCCCTTGAATGTTGAACCTGACGGTTCGTCCAGGTCAAACCTGTCTATCTGGTTCCCCGCACTAACCCTGGGCACCCAGACCTCATCGGTCTGGGAGTCATAGTCGCCCGAAGCCCACCAGCAAGATGAGGCGCCGGTCTCGGTGAAGATGTTGAAGGTCTTACCCGTCGGGGTGCCGTTGCTGTCATACTGGCGCCAGATGGCCACCGAGGAACCGTTTATGTCCGTGATCCAGAATGTCCCGTCGGACTCGTCAAAGTGGATTCCCCAGGGAATCTGAGATGCGCCGGTGGCGAAGGCAACAGAGT
>CBFGJU010000139.1:0-3310 GCA_965649155.1 Caldifarciminota bacterium
TGTGTCCGGAGCCACCTGGTTGACTGCTTTCACTGCCATTTCCGGGTCAATTATTGTCTGTCTGGTCATCCGCAGGTTCCCCTCCAGGACCTCAAATGTCCTGTCAAAGAAATACAGGTATCCGGAGAGAACCGTCACATCCCCGGTTATTGTCATGGCCGCTCCGGGTTCCTTCTCAAGGATTATGTCAGCTGAGAACTCCAGGTCAACCAGCTCGTTCACGAAATAGGCCTTTCTGTCAGCGTGCAGTTTTATGTCGTATTTCAGGGTGTTCGGCCTCTCCGGGGGCCTCGGGGCTGGTTTCCTGCCCAGTGGAGCATAGAAGAAAGCCTCATCCACGGCAAGGTCGCCGCTGACACGGGGTCTCCGCATGGTCCCCTCAACCTCAAGCCCTCCGGTGACCTTGGCCTCCATGAACGGGTCAGGGTATATCGGGAACTGGATCAGATAGACATCAATGGCAATTGGGATCTCCCCCTCGCGATACCACAGCGTTCCCTGCGCCTCAACCCTTCCCCCCTCTGCCTCTGCCTTGAGGCTGTGAACCGACAGAGCGTCCCCCTGGAAGGATATCTGCGCCTCAATGCCGGATAGGGCTGTCCCGGTTGGCACCACCACGCCCCTTGGAGCGGAAAACTCCACCTTTCCGGAGAGATACGGACTGCCTATGGTGTTGTATATCTGGACCTGACCGGATGCGCGGGTCTCCTCAAAAGCGACGAACTTCTCAAAAAGCCCCAGTATGGGCGTCATGCCCCCTGAGACTCCCATGACTCCGGATATCGCGTCCCCGGTGTCCACCTTGAGTGAAAACGGGATGAGCGAGAACCTTAGCCTGAATTTCAGGCTCACCCAGAGGGTGTCATCCTGCGCTATGAGGGTCAGTGAATCAAGGCTGAATGTGTCGCCGGAGAAGCTGGCCTCGCCGTAGCCGGCGTCTGCCCTCAGGAATGTCCACTCCATGTCCCTCGCCATGATGGTTATGTTGCCTATCCTGGGTCTCTGGAGGGTTCCGCCCAGAGTGGCGTAGACCGAAACAACCCCCTCTATGGTGTCCTTCAGCGCGAAAGACGAGGACAGAACGCGCATGTCAGCGGAATCAACTGCCAGAGCAAGCGAAACCGAGTCTCCCCTTATTCTCCCGCCCATTGATATCAGGCCGAAGAAGACCTCGCCCCTGGGCAAAGAGAAAGAGAGTTCGTCCTCCTGCCACTTGACCACGAGTCCATTCCCCTTCATTGCGCCCAGGCCCCTTATGTTCATCTCAAGTCTGGAGGCCTCCAGCCTCCCGGCATCATCAGAGATGTTCGCTGTTCCCTCGGATGATAGCCACGCGTCGCGAGTCCTGGCGAAAAGGGTGTATGCGCCCTGGCCACCCCTCAGCGCGCCCTCAATCCGGAGACTGTCCACGATGAAATCCCCCCTGGACAGGCCCTTTGCCACGAGCCACCCCTCAAGGGTATCCGGCGCGGCCCGGACGCTCAGGCCTGCCCATCCGAGGCCGATTTCCTTCCATCCGCAGTCCTGAAACTCCATCTCGCCTCCGAACAGGATCCTTTTCCCTTCCCTCTTTAGGTTGCCCGAGCCCCACGCCAGGCCTCGCACATCCCTTGACAGGAGTTCCAGCCTCAGGGCCTCAAGCGAAAACGCAAGGTCAAGGTTTCCGCTCAGGTCTGCCCAGCCGGATATTGTTCCCGTGATGGACGGCCCCGCCACCAGTATGCCGGGACTGCTGAATCTCCTCCATTCCGTTATGTCCACCGGGCCGGAGAGGTGGCCGACCGCGTATTGTCCGTATGAGATTGTGTCTATATCAAGGATCAGGGAGGCGCGCTTTGCACCCTGGCCCTTGCCGCTCAATTCTCCGGCGAAGAATATCCCCGGCACCGGCAGATAAAGGCCCTGCGGCGCGGCAACCTGGGCAGTCCAGGCGAGACTGCTGTCGGTCCGAAGAGAACCCTTGAAGTGAACCGGGTTCTCCCTGAAGTAGAAAACGCCCCTGGTGATCGTGATGACCGAGTCCTCCCCGATGTCAATCCTGGCCCGGAGTTCCTCCGCCAGAAGCGTATCGTAGGAGACACGGGTGGCGTGGACATCCATGTATCTTTTTTCGTAGAAGATACTCATCTTCACGGAGTCAACCGCCACCCCGACCGGAGTCTCAGCCCTCCTCACCCAGATGTTGACAACCTCCTTTGAAGGCAGGACCATCACCCGGCCCCCCTCAAGGGCATAGCGGCCCTCCTCCTTTCCGTTGATGTCAACGATGCTGACGCCGTCCGCGTGTATCTTGACGGTGAGCGAAACGCTGTCCGGGTTCGTATATGGGGATGTCCCGCCTATAACGGAGCCAGAGAACCTCATCGTGTCCGGCCTTGAAAAGGCTTCCGCCCTTATCTCTTTCGCTGTGTAGGTTACTCCTGCTACCAGAACCGTCGCGCCCTTTATGTTCCCCTGTTCTATGGCGAAAACCGGATAACTCACCGGTTTTTCCTCTGCCGGGCCAGGTTGTGCCTCGGCCTTCGCGGCGATCCCCGCGACCAATGAATCCACATCCAGCTTTACACCTCGCGCGTCCAGGGCCCTTATCCTCCTGTCCTTTATCAGGGTCAAGGGGTCAAACCTGACCTCTATCTCGTCAATGCTCAGCGCTGGCCGGGCATCAAGGCCTGTTATCTTGAGGTAGCCCAGCGGATTCAAAACATAGGTATCGTATGTCACCGGCCGGCAAAGGGCCGATGATATTGAGTCCAGGACCTTCTTTTTCACGAAAACATAGAGGAATACCGTTCCCCCGTAGAGGATCAGAAACAGAACTCCCAGGGACACCCCGGTGTAGATCAGGGCGGCCAGGCCGCGCCTCCGTTTCTTCAAGTCAGTCTCCTAAGGTTACAGATCATAATTGAGACTGGCTACCGGCTTCAAATGTTCCGTCAGGTTTCCCTGTGGGGCGATGATCATCCGACATTAAATTCCTCAATGCCTGTAGTGCCGCGGGGGTCTTGTTTTTAAAAAGCAAAGAACAGCCAGGAGCCAGTGAGGATTCTCAGGCCTTGGTTATTGTCTTCAGGCACTTTGTGCAGACCTTGACCCTTTTCTTCCTGCCGTCAATTATCGCTGTGACCTTGTGAAGGTTGGGCTTCCACTTTCTCTTTGAAAGGCGGTGAGAGTGGCTTACCCTGTTGCCGCTCATAACCCCTTTCCCGCATATATCGCAAACCTGAGCCATGGCGAAATTATAGAGCACAGCACTGGGCCGGGGCAAGATCACGCGCTAGCTCATAATTATAGCTACCCAACACCGCCCGTC
>CBFGJU010000140.1:0-3309 GCA_965649155.1 Caldifarciminota bacterium
CGAAAACGGGGTCCGGCCTTGTCCCGAAACCCTCGTTCCCCCAAAGCCCTGATGCCAGCTCCGGGTCCTCGTTCTTCCTCTTCTCAAAGTGGTCGCCATAGTAGGCGGTTATCTCCGGGGGGTTCTCTTTCTGGTAATAGAAAGGCGGCGCGAGGTCGTTTATGTGATAGATTATGAGCCCCTCTGCCTCATAGACATCCTCCCAGTGGCTGGTTTTGCCGTGGTAAGCCAGGAGAAAATACTGCTGGGTATCCGGCGCGTAATCATAGTTCTCCGGGTTGTATGGCGAATAGTGAGGAAATGGGATAGTTATCCTATAAACATCAACTCCGGCCGGCCCCTGCGGGTTTTCCGTTGAGAAGGGCCTCGTCGTGTAATGCCCTGAGGCGGTAAGCTCCTGCGGCGTTTTCCAGCCAACGCTCGCCTTGTCCAGTGGGCTGTATGGCCTCATGTATTTCCGGTCCGGAGGCCCGGGCGCAAAAACCTTTATGAACGAATATATCCCAGTGCCCGAGGAGCCGAAAGCGGGGTGATAGAACCAGTCGTTCAGGTCGTATTTGTCCGGGACGCCGAGGTTGTGGGTTAGCTCGTGGACGATGCCGTGCAGAAGTTCTGCCCTGTGCTCCTGGCTGTCATACTTCAGGCTGTCCGGAAGCCCCGGATACACGCAGTCCCAGTAATGCGAGAATTTCGCGGTATCCCGGAGCGGGAACGCACCTCCGGGCCTTACCACGACCGAATCCTCTGTCATTATGTCAAACGGGTACGACTCAAAATACATTATCCCGTATGTGGGCCACGGCGGCGCGGGCCGCATGATTATCACATAATCAACCATCCCGTTCCCGTCTCTGTCCAGATCCCGAAAATCAACATAAGGATCAATGAGAGCAATAGCGTCGCGTGCCGCATAGAAATCCCAGACCCAGTCCCTGGGCAGGAGGCCTCCGAGAAAGTCCCGATCATAACAATACATGTCCCCGTTGTAGGGCGGTTCCTGAACAGGGTCCCAGAAAAGAGTCTTGAAAACCAGCGAATCCCAGTTGCACGGCGCTGGCCGCCAGTCCGGCTGGCCCGTTATGGTTATCAGGCTGTCGTGAAAGGGGCAGGCCTTTGGCCCGTTGATTGTGCCGAATATCCTAAGCTGACCATAGGATTCAAGCCAGAAGAAGTTGGATAGGCTGTTTATCAGGTCCGGATCCCCTATTCTCGTGTCCCAGCTGGCGAGTCCACCCTCATCAAATACATCATAGAGCAATTCGTCATCAGCCCACCCTGGCATCCTGGCCGCGGAGAACTCCGTTCCGCATAGCGAGCTCGGCCCTACTCTTGGGAAAAGTATGAGAAACCCCGCGTCCCCTGTTGCCGCGAGAGGCTTCCCGTCCCGGCCGAAATAGACCTTGATGTCCCAGGGGAGGTCTGAGCTCGTTATCCTCTCAGTTATTTCCCTGGCCGTCGGGCCAGGTTCCTCGCCCAGGGGCCCTGGCATGAGGCCGAACAAGAGGATAATCATGCTCATCAGGTTAATAGCTTAAGGGGATAGCCTGTTTAGGATCAAGCGTGCTGGGGCTACCCACCGGATATATGCGGGTCGCTCAGGGCGCCTCGCTCTGAAAATGGGAGCCTCTCGCAACCCCCCCCACGGGGCGTGGGAGGCTACCCAAACTAAATATATCCTGGCCAACCACTCACTACATCTAAAACCATTATCAGAGGCGGATTTCCTCTGGCCGAGTTCTTGTTCCTCACGGCCATGGTTCACATTTCCGGGGTTGGAAAACTCTCCTACCGAGACCTTCGGTTCCGCCTGGGAAGGATTTTGCGCAGGAAATGGGTTGATACCCATTTTTCCTGGCGGGGCGCCAGGGCCTACCCCAAATAATTGATGCGCCAGGGCCTACCCCAAATAATTGATGCGTCAGGGGCTACCCGAACCTCCTGTTTTGAACCCCTCGCGCCTCGGCCTTATAATTTACCCGCTATGAACATACTCATCTTTCTCGTTTGCGCTGATGATCCCCTTGTACTCAAGGATGTCTGGGAGACCCAGACCAACACCGAGGATGTCCGCATCCTCGGGGACAAGGTCACGACCGATTTCTCCAACATAAGGGTCAACTCCGACGCGAGCACGAACATCCACAACGAGGAGCAGGTCTGGATGAACCCAACCAGCCCACAGAACATAGTTGCTGTGTGGAGGGATTTCCGGCTCGGCTACAGGCGAATTGGCATAGGCGTTTCCACTAACGAGGGGCAAACCTGGTCAGACAGCCTCTTGGTTCCCGGAATAGAGGCCTGGGACTCTGATCCCTGCCTGACCGTCGCCTCTGACGGCACATTCTATGCCACCGCGCTGAACTTCTCGCCCTCTGGATACGAGGATTCTGGCTACCAGGTATACCGGTCAACGAATAACGGGATGAGCTGGGAAGGCCCCTTTACCGCGCTATACACCCCAGGGGCCGCTTACTTTGAGGACAAGGAGATGACCACTGTTGACAGGACAGGCGGGCCCAGGGACGGCTACATGTATATATCCTGGACGCGTTTCGCGGATTACCTCTCATACTGCTACATCTGTTGCATAAGATCAACCGACCGCGGCCAGACCTGGAACAGCCCTGTCCGGGTTTCGTCATCCGATTATGTCCAGTGGTCAGTGCCATGTGTTGGCTCAGACGGAACCCTTTACATAGCCTGGGTTGACCTGATGGACGACTACATATACCTGGACAAGTCCACGAACGGCGGCGCTAGCTTCGGAACCGACAACCCCATTGTCAACACAAACTTCGGCATGGGCGAGATCAACGGGGGGATCCAGACCTTCTCGTTCCCAGCGATGGACGCTGATATAACCGGAGGGCCCTATAACGGGAACCTCTACATAGCCTACGCTGGCTACAACGGCTCGTCCCGGCTGGACATATACTTCATGAAATCAACCAATGGCGGGATAAGCTGGACATCCCCGCTCCGGATAAACGATGATCCCGCCGGCAACAACCGGGACCAGTTCCACCCCTGGCTCTTTGTTGACAACACCGGGGTCATTCATGTTGCTTTCTACGACAGACGCGATGACCCATCAAACTACTACTTCAACCTCTACTATACCAGAAGCACTGATGGCGGGGCAACTTGGGAGCCAAACAGGCGCGTGACTTCGGAGTCATCCGCGCCGGTGGAGAAGGCCGGTCTCATTGGCGAATACATAGGCCTGGCAGGCCACAACGGCAAGCCATACCTCGTCTGGACGGACACCAGGGAGGGCCACCAGAAGATATACTTCGGCACGGATACCAC
>CBFGJU010000141.1:0-3307 GCA_965649155.1 Caldifarciminota bacterium
GCGCGCGGGTCGCAATCAAGCCTTCCGGAATCCAGGGATACCCTGCCAACAGCGTGGAGTTCCGCGGTGTATTTTCTCATCTTGTAGCCGAAGCCTACGGCAAAGGGCCCGAGCCTCAGCGCACCGCCCAGGAACAGGGGGGCCTGACGCATCTCCGCGTCCAGCGCGGGATAGAGCGTCGCGCTGGCCGAGCCGCCGAGCTTCAGCCTCAGGGGCACGGTGTCCGAGCCAGCAACATAGTTGTAATCAAAAGAGGTCAGGCTATCAGCCTCAAGGGTTGTCCCGAACGAGAATCCTTCCGGCAGACTCACCGAGACATAGGAGGGCCTCTGGTAGATGAAACCTAGCGAAAAGAGGCCAAGCCTGCCTGCTATGCCGAAATAGTCAAAGCCTCCCTGGTCAGTGAATGTCCCATCAAGGTCAACCGGAACAGTGGCCATGGTCGTGTCTCCGGCGGTTATGGGCAGGTCAAAGCTAAGGCCGGCGTTGGCGGACGAGGTCATTGAACCAGCAACATACAGGTCAATGTTGTTCTTTGAGAAAGCGAGAACAGAGGGGTTCATGTCCGCGCCGACTATACCCTCGGAACGGGAAGGGTCAAGGAACCCCGGGTTCAGGAAGAAGAGGTTCGCGGGGGTCTCCGAGGTCACGAACTCAACCGGCAGGCTAACTGTCGGGACTTCCTGGGCAATCAGAGAGAGAAATAAACCCAACATGCTATCTCCTTTGTGCTCATATTATAATCGGGCCAGCCGGTCGGGATCAAAAACCGCGCGAACTGGCAGGGGCAAAATGTTATCGGATATAATTTGCCCATGATGGAGATCCGGTTTTCGGCTGGCAGGGGAACCGCATCCTCGGATTGCGACCTGGCCGTGGCCGGAGCGGGACCGGCTGGCCTTACCGCGGCTATTTACGGCGCGAGGTTCGGCCTCAGGACAGTTGTGTTTGAAAAGCTCGCGCCTGGCGGCCAGATAGCGACAGCGGACATGGTTGAGAACTATCCGGGCTTCCCGGAGGGAATATCCGGAGCAAAATTAGGGGAGCTCATGGAGGCACAGGCAAGGCGCTTTGGCGCTGAGATAATCGCCGACGGCATCGCGTCCCTGGAAAAACCCGGCGAATATTTTGCCCTCACAACCGAATCCGGAGCCAGGTTCAGGGCCAGCGCTCTGATAATCGCGACCGGCGCGGATCCAAAGAAACTTGAGATTCCGGGAGAGGCTGAGTTCACTGGCCGCGGGGTGTCCTATTGCGCGGTCTGCGACGGGATGCTGTTCAAGGGCAAAACCGTCGCGGTCATCGGTGGCGGTGACTCGGCGCTCTCGGAGGCCAGGTATCTGGCATCCCTCGCGAGGAAGGTCTATATCATCCACAGGAGAAACGAGTTCAGGGCGCAGAATTACATAGTGGAACAGGTTAGAAATCTGGGGAATACCGAATTCCTGACGCCATATGTCCCGGTTGAGATAAGGGGGAAAGATAGGGTTGAATCCCTGGTAATTGAGAACCGGGAAACCCGCGAGCAGAGGGAAATAGCACTTGATGGGGTTTTCGTCTATGTAGGACTGGTTCCGAACTCAGGGCAATTTCTGGGACTGGTTGACGCGGACCAGGCCGGTTTCATCCTGACGGATGAGCTCATGCGAACGAGAACGCCGGGACTCTTCGCCGCTGGCGATGTCAGGGCAAAACCCCTCAGGCAGGTTTCCACGGCAATAGGAGACGCCGCACTGGCCGCGCAGGGCGCTTATGAGTTTCTGAAGGGGTGAAACAAGGTGGCCGTGTCCACTATAATCTGAGCGTGAAGGCTTGCGGTTTCTTTGAAACCCACTCCCTGCGCAAAATCTCCTCCTAGCCGTGGTTTTCCAACCTGGCAAACAGATATAAATCCGCTGTAATGGTAAATATAAGGACAGGCCCATGTGCCTGCCCAGGGACGAGGCTAGCCCTTCACTACAATCCTCATCAGGAGAGAGTTCCCGATTCATGCAGGATATAGGTTAAATCTCATTCACTCCGCCACCTTCTTCAACAACTCCCTCAGATACTGCCCCGTATAGGACCTCTCGCAGAGAGCGACATCCTCGGGCGTCCCCTCCGCCACGAGATAGCCCCCCTCCTCGCCTCCCTCTGGGCCGAGATCAATTATCCAGTCCGCTGATTTGACAACATCAGGCTGGTGCTCAACAACCAGGACGGTGTTGCCCATGTCCCGGAGGCGAAGAAGAACATCTATGAGCTTGGCTATGTCGTGGAAGTGGAGGCCGGTCGTGGGTTCGTCAAGGATGTAGAGGGTCTGGCCCGTTGCTGTCCGGGAGAGCTCCTTTGACAATTTCACTCTTTGGGCCTCCCCGCCGGACAGGGTCGTGGCTGGCTGACCAAGCCTTATGTATCCGAGACCAACATCCTGAAGCAAATTCAGCCTCTTGGCCAGCCTCGGAATGTCCTTGAACAATTCCGCGGCCTCGTCAACGCTCATCTCAAGGACATCCGCTATGGACTTTCCCTTGAAACGAATCTCAAGGGTCTGCTCGTTGTAGCGCCTGCCGTGGCAGACCTCGCACGGAACATAGACATCCGGAAGGAACTGCATCTCAATCCGGATGTAGCCATCACCCTGGCACGCCTCGCACCTGCCGCCTTTGACATTGAAGGAGAAACGGCCGGGGGTGTAGCCCCTTGCCCTTGCCTCTGGCAGGGAAGCGAAGAGCTCGCGTATTGGCGTAAAGAGACCTGTGTATGTCGCGGGGTTTGACCTCGGAGTCCTGCCTATTGGGCTTTGATCAACATTAACTACCTTGTCAATGTGCTCAAGGCCTTCAATAGCATCGTGATCCCCCGGAGCGCGCTTTGAGCCGTAGAAGTGCCTGCGGAGTGCCCTGTAAAGTGTATCGTTTATAAGGGAAGACTTTCCGGAACCGGAAACGCCCGTCACCACAACAAGCAGGCCCAGGGGGAACCGGACATCAATGTTTTTGAGGTTGTTGGCCCTCGCACCACGGAGGGTGAGCCAGGCCTTGCCGTGCTTTTTCCTCTTTTTCGGGACCGGGATTTCCATTCTACCGGAAAGGTATTTGCCCGTGAGGGATTCCGGGTGGACCGCTATCTCGTCCGGAGTTCCTTCAGCAACAACCCGCCCGCCATCATCCCCAGCGCCCGGGCCCAGGTCTATTAGCCAGTCCGCTGACCTTATAGTGCCCTCGTCGTGCTCAACAACTATGACCGTGTTGCCGAGGTCTCGGAGCCGTTTCAGGGTCGCTATGAGCCGGCCCGTGTCCCTGGGATGGAGGCCTATGGATGGTTC
>CBFGJU010000142.1:0-3300 GCA_965649155.1 Caldifarciminota bacterium
CGGCCCTCGCTATAACACGATCGGGGTCGGCCCTTTCTGCCCTGATGAGCCTCGTGAACACGCTCACGACCCTGGGCATTGGCGAGAAGGCCGAGGGTGGAATCTGAAAGAGAATCCTAGGCTCATACCTGAGCCTAACCAGGACAGAGCTGTAGCCATAGCTCTTTGTGCCTGCTGGTGCGCACATCCGCTCCGCGACCTCCTTCTGGAGCATAAGGTGCGCGTCCTGATAGAGATAGCGCTCTTCAACGAGCTTTTCCAGCGCGGGGGTTGATATGTGATATGGCAGGTTTGAGATGAAGCGAACCGGGGCTTCCGGAAGGAGGGGCCTTATAGGCATTCGGAGATAATCCCCGTGGATCGGGATGAAGCGTTCACCGAAAACCGGAAGGAGTTCCTCCCTCAACCTGTCCAGGAGCACGAGGTCAAGTTCAATGGCAAAAACGGTCGCGCCGCGCTCCAACAGGGGCCTGGTCAAAACGCCCTGGCCCGGCCCGACTTCAAGAAAAAAGTCGCCTTCGCGTGGCGAGACCTCCGCTATTATCCTGTCTATGTATGTTCTGTCCCTGAGGAAAACTTGGCTGAGCCTCCTCATGGCCTGATGCCCCGCATGAAATCGTGGGAGCTCATGGGCCTCCTGCCCTCCGGCTGGAGCTGGTCTATGAGAACCGCGCCTCCGGCGCAGGCAATTGCAAGGTATTCGCCGCCCAAAATTATCTCGCCAGGTTGGGCCTTGATGTGCAAGGCCGGGATGGCCCTCAGGAGCTTGAGGAGCCTTCCGCGGAAGGCTGTCCGCGCTCCTGGTTTCGGGGAAAGCGCGTTTATGTGCCTGGCTACGACATCAGGCTTCCTGTTCCAGTCCGGCCAGAGCTCAGATTTTTCTATTTTCGGGGCATATGTAGCCTCGCCCCCCTGAGGAACAGGGGCAAGAGAGCCATCCGCGAGGCCTTCAAAGGCCCTCTTTATAAGTTCGGGCGCTTTGGAAAGATAGCAACCTACAACCTCATCCTTTGTTGGATACATGGGGAAAATAGCCTCTTCCAGCGTGTCAAACGGGCCGCGTTTCTCGCCAAACTCCTCCTGGAGAACCACGGGGCCTGTGTCCATTCCCTCGTCCATAACGAAGAGAGTGAGACCATAGGGCCCTCCGGCCATGATTGACCTCTCAATGGGCGCGGCTCCACGCCAGAGCGGCAAAAGGGAGGGGTGCAGGTTGAGGGGTGCTACTCTGGGTAGTTTCAGGAGAGGGGTTTTCAATATCCTGCCAAAGTCAGAAACCAGTATGAAATCAGGGACAGGAAGGCCAGAGACGAATTCCGGGGAGTTGACCTTTTCGGGCTGAAGAAGGGGCAATCCCAGAGTCTCGCAAACCTGGGGCACAGGACCAGGCGAAACCCGGAGGCCGCGACCGCGGGGCTTGTCCGGAGTTGAAACAACCATGTCCGGCAGGATGTTCCTTCTGGCCAGAGCCTCAAGGAGTCCGGCCGCGAAATCCCCGGAACCGAAGAATATGTAGTTCATTTTACCACGAAAACCCTGGTCGCGCTCATAACATTTCCATCGTTTCTCATAATGGCAATGTAAATGCCTGGAGAGAAGCGGCGCAGGTCAAAGCTCATGGGCTGGTCCCAGGTTCCGCGGAAAAGAAGATCGGCCAGCCTCCCGGTCGCGTCATAAAGCTCGCAGGAAGCGAACGCGCCCTTTCCCGGAAAGGCCCACAGAAACCCGTCCCTCTGCATCAGGCCGGGGGACAAGCCGCCAGCTATCTCCGAGAGACCAACCGTGCCTATGTAAAGAATGGTAACGCCAGGTGAAATGCTATCAACAGCTATCTCGCAGAGGCCGGATGGCGCTTGCCTGACCAGATATCCCGGGCCGGAGACCTCGTATTCGTGGCCGGGTTTCATCCGTGGCCAGACCCTGCCATCACGGAAACAGCGAGAGTTCGCGTTCGTTATCAGGATGGCGCAGGATGTGCTGTCCGAGTTGTAATAATACGCGTCATCAAGATTGTATAGCCTGAGGGAACGATCTGCCGAGCCTCCCTCGGTGAACTCAAGCAGGCCGCCCGCGTCCCCGGAGATGAACCTGTAGCCAGCCACGCCGGGGTCTGCCTTGCATGTGGTTGTGGTCTGGATGAAATAGGGAGTCCCTGGCATGGGATCAGGCATGTCGCCCTGGACCCAGGTGCCGTCGGAGAGAAAAAGCCTGTCCTCGTGTGTGTGGCCGGCAATGGCCATGTCCAGGCCGTATGTTTCCGAGTAGCTTATGAATTCGTCAACCCCGTGTGTGTTGGAGTCGTCGTTGTCGTCCCTGTCAATGACCGGGCCGTGCATCATTGCCACGAGAAGGGGAAAGCCTTGATGCTGGGACATGTCCTGCTGGATGAAGGCCAGCTGGGCCGAGTTGAAGCCGTAGCAGTATGAGTCAAAATCAAAGTAGATGTTGTCCGGCCCCGTGTCCAGGCAGAGTATGTGCAAAAGGGAGCCATAGTCAAATGTGTAATCAGGATAAGGGTTGACGATCCGCAGGTAATTGGTCTCCTCGTTCCCCACATACATCCAGTTATACCAGTCGTGGTTGCCGGAAACCACGAATGCCGGGACGCGAAGCCCAGAGACTATGTTCAGGAATTCCCGATACCATCCAGGGGAATCGCCAACCTGGCCCTTCTCAACTATATCTCCTGTGATTATAACAAAATCCGGATTGGCCAGGTTCGCCTCCCGGACAGCCCTGGCGCAGTTCTGGCTCTCGCGGGCAGAGTTGCCTATGTGCACATCCGTGAAGTGCAGGAAACGGACAGTGTCCCGCCAGCCCCCGTAGATCATCACCGCGTTTGGCTGGGTATCCGAACCCGAAGGCAGGTTTATGGCCAGGGAATAGATGCCGGCTTCGGAACCAGGGGGAACGAAAGCGTTCACCGCGTAGAGGGTATCCTGGGCCTGGGGGTCGTCGTGTGCGATGGGGATACTGCCGAACTCGGATATAAGGGTTAGATAAAGGGGCGAGGGCGCGCCTGAGGCCTTGAAGACGACCTGGATCGTGTCCCCAGGAACCGCGAGGGCCGGCCTCGCGAGCCGGGGATAGGAGAGCCACGCCTGGCCATGGGCGAGGCCGCCAAGGAGCAGGAGAAGAAACCCTCTCACGGGTAAATTATAAAGCGTCCACCGAGATCCACGCATTTTCTTTATCCCTGATACCCCGGCCCCGCGCGAGCTCAAAATACAAAGCTACCCAAAACTCAGGAATGAGATCTGATGTAAAGCTACCGAAGAGCTCCGTGTCCCTTGTCCTGTA
>CBFGJU010000143.1:0-3295 GCA_965649155.1 Caldifarciminota bacterium
TTAGGCTAGGGTTTAGGCTGATAGTTTAGGTGCTCTGGTGTGGCTTATGGTGCTAAGCCGCCATACTTGAGTCTCCCGGAATTCTTGTTGGGCACCCCCTATTTCTTCTTCCCCATGTAGATCTCATCCCTGGTTGACCTCGCCTTGACCCTCTTCGGGATTTTCAATCTCTGGTACAGTCTTAAAGTTTTCTTCAGAGAAAGCCCGTTCACTTCTGCCAGGTGCTCCGGGGTCGTGCCATAGCGTTTCGCGAGCTTCCAGAGGTTGTCTCCCCGCTGGGCCTTATAGCTTATCCATATAGTGACATCCCTGGGTTCAATCGTTTTCAAGGCCGAATCAAGTCCCTGACCTTTGCCAGGCGGCACCCGGAGGGGCCAGAGGGTATCCGGGGGAGTGATGCCAACCGCTAATTCTGGGTTTCGCAATGATATTGAATCCAGGGGCAAGCCGAGCAGTTCAGCGACCAGCGCCAGGTCAGTGGGATAATCCACGAGAACCGTGTCCGAGGCAAGCGGATACGAAAGCGTATCCATTAGATTAACCCCGAACTCCGCGGAGCGCTCAACCGCGGCAAGGGCTGTGTAGAACAGGGGCACATACCTTCTGGTTTCCTTCGGGAAATACCCCTGCGCGTCCCAGTAATTCCAGACATCCCCTTTCTTGACCCACATATCCTTCACCTTCCTTGGCACGCGCCTGCCCTTCTTCTTCCCGCCAACCGAGGCTTGATACATGGCCCACCAAACCCTTCCTGAGCCTGCGTTATACGCGGCCAGCGCGAGGTTCCAATCCCCGAACAGAGCATAGAGGCTCCTTAGGTGTCTCACGGCCGCGTCCGTTGATCTCACAGGATCAAGCCTCTCGTCAACCCACATGTCCACCACAAGGCCCTCTGCTTTCGCGGTTGAGGGGATGAACTGCCATATTCCAAGCGCGCTCTTCGGGGAAAGCGCTCCTGGCTCAAACGCGCTTTCTATTATGGGAAGCCAGGTCAATTCCTGGGGGAGTCCGGCTTCCCTGACCTTTCGGTAGATCATTGGCCAGTATAGCCGAGAGTTGTCCAGAGCCTTTCGCCAGTAGCCCGGCCTCCACGCTATCTCCCTTTCTATGAAAGCGTCCAGGTCAAATGTGTCAGGCTGTGGGCCCATGAACAGCATTGGGTCGCAAAGCTCGGCCGGATCCTGCGCGACCCGCGGGCTAACCATGACCAAGAGGAGCGCAATCATCAAAACTACTTAGATTATAAACCGGGCATGGGTCACGGTGCGATCACGGTTTAGCCGCGGCTATTGCCCGAATATTTCAGTTCCCTCTGGCGGGCTGAACTGGAAAAGGGTCGGGCTGAGTTTCGGATTGAGGACGATATCCCGGAGCGCAAACGCGTATGTGTTGCCCAGGGGATCAACAACCGCCACTGCCCTTATATCCAGCTTTGAGCCGAGTTCAACCACGACCCGCTGGTATGGATAAGCATCCCCTGGTGGCGGGATGAATGTATAGACATGGAGTGAATCCCTCGGCTGATAGGATAGCTTGAAGCCCGGTGGACTTTCCAGGAGAAATATCCTGGGGTCGCAGGCCTTTGATACCTCTGAAACCGGCTGGCGGAGCGCGGCCTTGGCGCCCGGAAGGTAAAGCCAGGCTGTCCTGCCGTCGGATACTATGAGCTGAGTGTCTGGCTCGTAGGCTTCAAGGCGAACCTTGTCCGGACGCTCTATGAACAATTTGCCGGTGTAGCGTTCGGAATATCCCTCCGCGTATATAACTGACTCAACGAAAAAAGCAGTAAGGGAGTTAACCGGTTTGTATTTTGCCTGAACCTGCGACCATGGCCCCAGGGTGTCAGCCGAGATGATAGCTAGCCAGATCAAAGCCCTTTCGCCTTCATCTTCTCCTTCAGGAGGAGAGGAACCTCCTCAGGCAGGGCCGCGGTTGGAACCCCTGCCTCGGCAAAAGCCTTTATCTTCTCCTCGGCTGTTCCCTCAGAGCCAGATATTATGGCTCCCGCGTGGCCCATGCGCTTCTCGGCTGGGGCTGTCCTGCCCGCTATGAACGCGACGACCGGTTTCCCGAATCCGTCCTTTATGAACCGAGCCGCGTCCTGCTCATCCGTGCCGCCTATTTCGCCTATTATGACCACGGCCTTGGTATCCGGATCAGCCGAGAACATCTCAAGGTAATCCGTAAACTTCAGGCCTATTATGGGGTCGCCTCCCATGCCTATAGCTGTGGTCTGACCAAGGCCCTGCTCGGTGAGGTGGGAGACCACCTCATAGGTCAGTGTCCCTGACCTGGAAACCAGGCCAACCGGCCCCGGCGCGAAGATCCGGCCGGGGAGTATGCCAACCTTTGCCTTTCCTGGGGATATGATTCCGGGGCAGTTGGGGCCTATCAGCTTGACGCCCTTTCCGTCCAGGAACCGGACGGCCCTTTCCATGTCCCCGGAGGGGATGCCTTCGGTCACCGCGACCACCAGCTTCACGCCCGCGTCCGCGGCCTCAAGTATGGCGTCATATCCGGCTGATGCCGGAACAAATATACAGGAGGTGTTCGCGCCGGTTTCCCTCACGGCCTCGGCCACGGTGTTGAAAACCGGAATGCCCTCTACGGTTTGGCCGCCCTTTCCAGGTGTCACGCCCGCGACAACCTTCGTGCCGTACTCCTTCATGGCCTTCGCGTGGAAGGAACCATCCCTTCCGGTTATCCCCTGGATGACCACTCGTGTGTTCTCGTCAACGAGGATGCTCATTTTCTATCCCTCTCAAAACAGAGGCGATCCGTGCGCCCCTACGAGCTAATGCCCGTTTCAATCCCCCAGCCCACTGAACCCCTGATCTTCAGCCTACTCAGGCGGCATAGGCGACTTGCCCTCTGAGCCCTCTGATGGTTCTATGTAAAGAACCACCTTATACTTCTTCTTGAGCTCGTCCTTCAGCTTGAAGGCAAGGTCCTTTTCCTTCTCCGCCCTTATGGTTCTCTCTATCTGCGGGTTGACCTCATCAAGGGGACGGTATGAGGATTTCTGCACTTCCTCCACCTTCACGACTGCCCAAGCGGTGTCAGCGAACGGAACAACGCCGAGCCAACCGGCCTTTTTCTTTGAGACCTCCTTGTAGAAGTTCAGGGGCTCCTGCTTCTCAAAGACCGTGACCATGCCGCCCCTCCGGGCCTCGCCCTGGAGGATTGAGAACTTCATGGCAAGGGAATCAAACGGGAGGGTTCCCTTCTTGACCGTGCCCAGGATCTCGTTGGCCTGCTTCTTGTCCTTGACCACTATGCGCTGGCACTTGACCTG
>CBFGJU010000144.1:0-10808 GCA_965649155.1 Caldifarciminota bacterium
GGACCAAAAGTAGCATGAAGAACACGAAGAGGTTGAGGTAAGAGAAGAAGCGCCTGTAGCCAGGGTCTCCCTTCATGTAACCGGCTGAATAGAAGTGGACGAAGAAGGATACCGATGTCACGGTGAAGGCCATGACAGCGGATAGCTGATCAAGGTAGAAACCGAAGGGGATGTTAAGACCTCCGGTCGGTAGCCAGGTGAAGAATGTGAACTCCTGTGGCGGAACTCCCATCCCCATCATCTGCCAGAGAATGTAGCAGGAGAACAGGAACGGGATTCCCAGCGCGGGCACGGCAACCCAGTGGGCCTTGTTCCTGAACCATGTGCCCAATAAGCCGTTTATCACCGCGCCCAGAAGGGGCGTCAGGAGAAGAACCAGAAGGATTATTGCCATGTTATTTTTCCTCCTTTTCCCTGGCCAGGCCGAAGAAGGCGTCAAGGGTCACATCACCGTGTCTGGCCATTATGACTATGAGCGCCAGGCCCAGCGCGACCTCTGCCGCGGCAACTGCCATCACCAGCGCGACAGCGGCCTGTGCGACCGGGCTACCCCAGGCGGTGAACGCGCCGATGAGCGCGAGGTTGGCCGCGTTCAGAGCTATTTCCAGGGACATCAGGGTGAAGATGGCGCTCTTGCGGAACAGGACGCCGAAGACGCCCACGAAGAATAGCACCAGAGCCAGTCCTATGGTTATCTGCGGGCTCATTCTTCCCTCCTCGTTCTCGTTAGCGCGACAGCGGCGACCATTCCTATCACGAGAATGACCGAGGCCACCTCAAAGGCAAGAAGCATTGGCCCCATGAGTGCCTGGCCCAGGACGGCCGCGTTGACATCCGAGACCGGATTTCCGGGGAAACGGGCAAAGAAGAGAACGCCCAGAACCCCGAAGAGCGCAGAGAGGGTTATGAGTATGGAAAAGAACCCCCTCGCGGACAGATCGCGATCCCCAGGTATCCAGTTCAGGCCCAGGAGGCTTATTGCCATGAGTATGAAAACCGCTATGCCGCCAGCATAGACCACGATCTGTGCCACGCCGAGGAACGAAGCGTTCAGCAGGATATATATAACGCCTATTGAGAAGAAGTTCAGGAGGAGTCCCAGCGCGGCCCGGAGGGGATGCTTCGCTATGACAACAGAGACCGCTCCCCATACCGCGGCTACAGCGAAAAGCCAGAAAAGGATGATTTTCAGGATCATTTTCCCTCCTTCCCGGGTTGGGTGCCCGGCTCCTCAAGGAGGAACTGGTGGACCCTTTTCGCCCTGTCGTAGAAGGGCCTATAGAGGGTAGTGTTTTCCCTCTTCAGGTAGCGCTCGTGCCTCACATGCACGCCCAGGGGTTTGGTCACCGGAGATGATGGGGGCAGTTCCCTGTAGAAGCCGAGCCAGACCCTCTTCGGAGGAGTCCCGGCGGGCACTAGCAGGTCAGCCTTGTATACTATGAGCTCATCCCTCGTGTATTTTCCGAGCTCATAATCATCCGTCATTATTATTGCCTCCTCTGGGCAGGCCTCCGCGCAGAACCCGCAGAATATGCACCTACCCATGTCCCAGTTCCAGACCCTGGAGAAGCGCTCGCCGTGGGATATCGGTTTTTCCAGATTGTTGACCGCGCCCTCTATGTATATTGCCTCGGAGGGGCACGCCGCACTGCAGAGCATGCAAGCGACACAGCGCTCTCTCCCGTCCTCGTGCCTCTGGAGCGCCAGCTTCCACCGGGCCCTTTCGGGTATCTCCTTTCTCTCCTCTTTCTTGAAGATGAACCAGCGCTTCCTGTTCGGATACTGGACGGTGAAGGTTGGTCCGAAAACCAGGCGCCTCAGGGTGTTCCACATTCCTTTTATAAGCGGTATCACTATCATCTTTTCCTCCTACAGGAGCACCTTGAGGGCAGAGGTTAAAAGCAGGTTTATTATTGCCACGGGTATGAGTATCTTCCAACCCAGGCTCATTAGCTGGTCGTATCTGACGCGGGGAAAGGTCCATCTGACCCAGAGCATGAAGAATAGGACCGCCGCGGCCTTCAGGAGGAACCACCACCAGCCAGGAGCAAATGGCCCTTGCCATCCGCCCAGGAAAAGGCTGGCCATCACGAAGGAAGCAACCACCATGTTGGCGTATTCTCCAGCGTAGAACCAGCCCCACCTCAGGGAGGAGAACTCCGCCATGTATCCCGTTGCTATCTCTGCCTCCGCCTCCGGCATGTCAAATGGCAGGCGGTTTGTCTCCGCGAACATCGCTATGGTATAGACCAGGAACGCGGGAAACTGGGTGAGGCAGAACCACAGGTTTGACTGCGCCTTAACTATGTCCTGAAGCGACAGCGAGCCGGCCATGACCGCGACGGACATCATCGCCAGGAGCATGGGTATCTCGTATGATATGATCTGCGCCGCGGATCGCGTTCCGCCCAGGAGGGGATACTTTGACCCGGTGCCCCAGCCAGCGAGCATGATGGCGTATGATCCCATGGATGCGGCCGCAACGATGAACAGGATCCCGAAGTCAACATCGGTTATGTAGAACCAGGGGTCATAAGGGATAACCGCCAGCGCGGTTATCGCCATGGTGAAGATGAGGCTTGGAGCGAGGAAGTGGACGAGCCTGTCGGCCTCAGAGGGTATCACCTCCTCCTTGAAAGCCATCTTCAATATGTCCGCAACAACCTGGATGAGGCCCATGGGGCCGAGCCTGTTCGGGCCGCGCCTCTGCTGGATGAACGCGGAGACCTTTCTCTCCGCCCAGACCATGTTCATGACGAACCCAACCATGACAACCGTCAGGACGATCAGAACCTTGGCCACGAGCCATATCCAGTTGAGAACCTCTGGGGGTATTTTCACCTTTGTGCCTCCCTCTTCGCTTCCACCCAGGCCATCATATCCTGGCCGAGGAGAAGGTTGACCGGGGAATCAAAGAACAGGGGGGAGAACCTGAGGACGCCCGGTTGAGTCCTATCGGATAAGTGCGCCTTGAGGACGACATCGTGTCCGTTCCCCGAAAGCCTGAGGTTATCGCCCTCAGAAACTCCTATCTTCTCGGCATCTGCCGGATGAAGCTCAACCGTCTCAAGTTGCATGTATTCCTCAAATATCTTGCACCTGAAAGCGTAGTAAGAAGACCTGAAGAGCGCGGGCGCCGCAACGAGCAGGAAGCCCTCACCTTCGCTCCTGTCAACGGGCCTGAACGCGATCTCCTTTGCTCTGTGCTCGTATTTGGCCAGGCCTGGATGCCTCTTTTCCCTGAACTTCGCAAGGCTCGGTATATCAGCCGGGAACGGGTTTTCACTGATTTTCGTTGGCAGAACCACATCCCTGTATGCCGGGATGTTGGATATGATGGCGCGTGTGACATCGCTAACGCCCCTGTATCCGCCTTTTCCGGCCTTCTCAAGGAGTTTCGCGAAGACCCCGCCAGCGGGAATCGCTTCCCCTGGCCACGAAAGGGCTTTCTCGTGCCAGACGACCCTGCCGTCAGTGGCAGTCCTTGAACCCCAGGACTCGTATGGCAGGACAACCGGGATGGCCAGGTCAGCATAGGCAAGTGATGGATCATCAGCGAAGCTCCCCAGCCAGATTATCAGGCCGGCGTTTTTGAGGGCCTTTTCGCACAGCTCCCTGTCCGGCCACTCAAGCAAGGGATCAACATCCCAGAGAACCAGAAGGTCAATCTCCCCGGCCGCGGCCCGACGGAGGATCTTTTTGGTGTCGTTGTCATCCACGGGCACGAATCCCATGTCATAGAACCCCTGGCCGTTCGGCTGAGTTCTCAGAAGGATCAGGCCCGCGTCCAGAAGGCCAACCGAATAAGCCAGAGCCCTTTGCGCCTCTCTGGGCAGGTCATCCGGGAAAACCAGGACCGGATCATTCGCCTTCGCGAGAGCCTCGCCGACCGGGTGCGGTCCGGCCTCAAGGCCTTCAACCTTGAGGCCCTTTGACGAGGCTATTCCGGATAGAATTGAGCGGGCCATTGTCTCCGCATCAGCAGGGTGATAGGATATGTGTTCCCAGCGTCTGGCGTATTTGTCTTTCCAGGGCGAGACCACGATCACTCGCGCTCCAGCGTTTTTCGCTTCCGAAAGGTGGAGCGCGAGCAAGGGATGACGCTCGCCTATCTCCTCTCCGAAGACAACGATGAGGTCCGATCCCCTCAGGGAATCAAGAGAGCGGGTGCTTCCTGAATACCCCAGTGCTTCCCTTATCGGATCCGGGCTGAACGCGTGATGTGGCGCTCTGAAGTCCATGGACTTGACCTCAAAGACCTCCCTGAAGAACCTCACCGCGAGATAAGCGGCCTCGTTGGAACCGCGGGCCCCAGAGATGACTCCGATCCTGTATGGGCTTTTGCGCCAGACATCCCTGACCGTTTTGAACATCAGGTCAATGGCCGCGTCCACGGGCAGTTGAACCATCTCGCCGCCCTGCCTGGCAAAGGCGCTTTCCAAGCGATTCCTGTCCAGGTATTCGTGAGAGAACCTGTCCCTGTCGGATATCCAGCCGGGGTAGCCCTCTGCTTCCGCGGCGGTTATGCGGAGGATGCGGTGCAGGTCTTGTCTCCTGCCTCCGGTGATGAAGGGACCCCTGGACTCAAGGCCTCCTTTCCTGGTTATCAGGTTAACGGGCGCGGCGATTGAATCCTCCGGACTCACCGATGGCGTGATGGTGTTTTCCCAGGGTCGGGACGAGAACGCGTAGTCCCCGGATGTGATCGCTCCGAGCGGACAGACATCCGCCAGGTTTCCCGCGAACTCCGAGCTCAGTAGATTGTCTCTCCCTGGGCCAACCGTTATCTCCCAGCCGCGTTCCCACCTGTCCCAGTCGTGTTCCCCGAAGACCTCCTGGTAGAGCCTCACGCATCTGGTGCAGTTGATGCAACGGTTGGGATACAGCCTGAGGAAGGGTCCAACTCTGAAATAGGGCTGTTCGCGCTTCGGGAAGTCGTAGAGGCTTTTTGCCCCGCCCATAGCGAAGGCGAGGGACTGCAGGTCGCACTCTCCTCCAGCATCGCAGACAGGACATTCCGTCGGGTGGTTGGCCAGGAGAAACTCAATTGTCCTGGCCCTGACATTCTCCCTGACCTCAAGGGTGTCCGTCATCACGGACATGCCCTCCGCGGCACGGGTAGCGCAAGCAGGGACCAGGGATTTCCGTCCGTTCTGCTCCACCTCAACCAGGCACATCCGGCAGGAAGCCTCTGGTTTCAGCTTTGGGTGGTAACAGAACACCGGAACCCTGACCCCTTCTCGCCAGGCCACCTCCAGCAAGGTTTCCCCCTCGTTAAACGCCACCACCCGGTGGTCAATGGTTATTTCCGGCATCTCTTCCTCCGGGTAGGGCTGATATTTTAAGGCCGGCGCGCGGTCTCGTTCAAAGGATGCGCTCGTATAAATCCAGGATGTCCGGGAACGAATCCAGATTTACCTTGCTCGGTTTTGACGAGAGGGCCTTTTTTATCGCCAGGGCCATATCCGCGGGATCGCCAGCCCTGAAAAGAACGACGCCGCCGGGCCTGGGGACAGCGTCAGAGGCAACCACGGGCACGCCCGTTTCCAGGGCCTCGGCCACGGAAATGCTGAAACCGTCGGCGAATGTTGGTCTCAGAAAAACCTGAGCAAGGGGGAGGCAGGTGTGAAAGGGTTCCTCAGCATCAAGCCTAATGAGGACATCGCGTTCAAGACCGAGCTCCTTCACTCTGTCCACGAAAAAGCTGAAAAGGCCCTCCTCGCCTACCTGGGATAGATACACGATCAGCCCGGCTTTCGGGAGGTCTTTTTTGAGGAGCGCTGTGGCTTCCAGCGCGGAAAACAGGCCGTAGAGGTCGGCCTGGCCCCAGGTCTTGAACGAGAAAGCGTCTGCGGCCAGGATGGGACTGTGCGCTTCCGCGAATGCCCGGACACCCGGATTCGGCTCACCCCATTCCAGAGGGGATATATACGGGCCTATTACATGGATGTTTTTCATCCCGATTTCCGAGAGCGAACCCGCTATATCCTCGTTCACGGCGATGAAGTGAGCCTTCCTGAGCATGTGGCCGAACTCCAGCCTCTTGCTCGCGGAGGTTTCTGGAGGATTCCTCAGACTGTGGACGCTGAAAACCACCTTTTTACCCCTCGCGGTCATCAGGGACAGCCTCATCCGGATGCCCCAGCTGTGGGAGTGATAGTGTATTAATTTTTCCCTCGCTGTCAGCGCGAACCGGTTGACCCACCTTCCTTTCATCGGGTAAATGCCTTCGCCGGAGTGAGTGCCGGTGTCGTCGTAGACGGAAACCTCAAATCCTTCCTCTCGGAGCCTGTATGACAATCTTGAGATGTGGACGGAAATGCCTCCCCAAGGCCTGGGCCAGGGGCCAACGAGGGCTATGCTCGTGGAAATTGGCATTTCTGTCCGGGACAGGCTTTCCAGCCCGCCAGATATGTCGGGCCAGAAAACCCGACCTGGATGATCTCAGAAATACGCCCCCGCCCCGAAATAAAGCCCCCACATGTTGGAGTGGGATGTCACGCTGTCGTCCCCGAACTCAGCGACGAATCCCTGGCCCATGAACCCAAGATTCAGGTATACAGGCTTGTAGTAATACGCGAGGCCTATCTCGCCAGCGAACCGCGCGCCCTGTCCGTCATCGGTGTCTGATGCCTGACCCAAGGTTATCCTTCGGGTGCCCGTGGTGTATGCCAGGCTGGCCTGCATGAGCGGGGCAATCCCCATGTGTTTCGGAGCCATCTCGTATCCCACAACGAGGCCGAAAGAGTTTCCCCAGTGGCGTTCTTTGAACCGCCAGATTATGTCAGCCGCCCATTCCTCGGAGTGGTAGTTGAACAGAAAACCCAGATAGAACTCGGATGGATACACCCTTCCTTCCATAGTAAAGTCCGTCCTGGAGACATCCGCGTCCTCCACTTCCTGCACATCCCCGGTCTCGTTGTCGTGAACCTCAATCGTTCCGTAGCCGGCCGTGAGGAAGTTCATCCCAACCCCGAACTGGCCGGACCTGACAACGCCTCCGAAACCCCACGCGGGGCCAGAGACAACGCACCTGTCAGTATCACGCTGATAAAAGCTCCACTCCGAGGGAACCGAGATACGGAAACCGGCCGAACCCGTGAGCTGAAGCTGCGTCTGGGAAATCATGAAAAGAGCGAACATTTCAAACCTCCTCTTTTATTTCTGAGAGGGCGAGAGATAGCACCCTTACTTTCGCCATCAGCCTCCTGAAACCGGCAAAATCCAGGGCCTGCGGCCCATCAGAAAGGGCTTTGCCCGGATCGGGATGGATCTCAACCATGACACCGTCGGCCCCTGAGGCCATCGCGGCCATTGCCATTGGTATGACGAGATCCCCGCGCCCGGTCCCGTGGCTGGGGTCAACTATAACGGGGAGAAAGGTTTTATCCTTCAGGAGGGGAACAGCGGCAATATCCAAAACATTTCTGGTCTCAGTGTCAAAGCCCCTTATCCCGCGTTCGCAGAGGATTATCCTCCTCTCGCCTGAAAGCATGACATACTCGGCTGACCAGAGGAACTCCTTCAGGCTTGCCATCATGCCTCTTTTCAGGAGGACCGGCTTGCCGGCGCTACCCACGGCCTCAAGAAGCCTGTAATTGAACATGTTCCTTGAACCGACCTGGAATATGTCCACAACAGGAGCCAATAGATCCATGTCCTCCTGCGCCATGACCTCGGATACGACCTGCAGGCCGAATCTCTCCTTTGCCTCAGCGATAAATGGCAGGGCATCCTGGCCAAGACCACGGAACGAGTATGGGGAAGTCCTGGGTTTGAAGACCCCCGCTCGCATTACCTTGATACCTTCCTCGGAAACGAGCTGGGCTATCTCAAGGAGGCTCTCGCGGGACTCAACCGCGCAGGGCCCGGCTATAACCGTGAATCCCTGACCCAGGCTCCAGCCTGACCCGAGTTCCGAGTTTTTTCTGAGAACGAGCTCAGGTTCCTGCAAGCACAAATTATAACGCAAGCTTACGGAGCCGCGCATGGTCTCGCGCTCCGTCGCGGCCGGCAGGCTAAAAACCTGCCCCGGACCCGGAGGGGTTTCTGCCGGTCCGGGTCGGGCTTTCCGGCCAGACATGATGCGGCCGGGTTTTGACTACATCTGGTAAAGCGCAAGACCTGTCCCTATTTGATCGTGTCCCTCATGCTCGCGGGGAATAGCCCCCTGAACCCGGCCAAAAGTGCGGTTTCCGCGGATATGTAGCGCTCAAGTATGGCCTCCTCGGCCAACCTCGCGCCGGCCATTAGCTCCTCTATCTGCCTCGTGGTGAGCTTCTTTGCCAGAGCGTCAACAGATTCTCTCATGTCCAGGTTAATAACCAGCTCGCCCGCGCCCTCCTTCGTCACCCTCGCGTCGCGTAGCAATGAACAATATACCATCAAAAAGGTCTCGGCAAGATTTCTGTCCCTGCCAACAAAAGAGATCGTCTGCGCGATGGCTTGTCTGTCACCAGCCAGGACAGCGGCCGCGGCCTTTCTTATGAGCTGGAAATGGGGTCCAAGAAAGCGCTTCGCCATGCCTATTGAGCCTTCGGAAAGCCTGTGCAGGACGGGTGTGGGTATATCACTGCCAAAATCGTAGCGTGAGAAATCCTCCAGGCTCAGGTTCAGGAACCTCACCCTCCTTGCCCTTGATAGTATGGTTGGAAGAATCAGGTTCGGAAACGAGGAGACCATCAGGAATGTTGTCCGACCAGTGGCCCCGCCTTCCTCAAGGGTCTTGAGAAAAGCGTTCTGCGCTTCTGGCCTTATGGGGTCCATGAGATCGCCGTCCAGTATTACTATGAATCTTCTGGTTGCCTCAAACGGTGGCTTTTTAGCCTCTTCGCCAATTGCCCTGACCTGGGCTATGGTTATCTTGCTTTGCCTGGAGAAATCCCCTGGCCTTATGTGGGGCCTTCCGGGCGCGGGGCTTGATTTCTCCGGCACGAGAACCATGAAGTCCGGATGTGTGAATGAGAGAACCCTCTTGCAGTTCGGGCATTCCCTGCACGGTCTCGTTTCAGCGCTCTCGCAGAGCGCCGCGGCAACAACCTCGTGCGCGAGGGTCGCTTTGCCAACGCCTGTCGGGCCCTCAAGCAGATACAGGGGAGTGAACGCTTCCTTCAGGATCACATTGGCAAAGACGCTCTTGGGGTAGTCATGCCCCAGAACCCGGAAATCTATCCTGGCCACGACAAATTATGGGGCAGGCGGGAAACGGGGTTCAACCATTTTGCGCAAAATTCCCGCAAGTTCGCGTTTGCGCGCCGGCCTTCTCACGGATTAAACTTTCTTCGTGAAGGTATCTTTCCTGGTTCCAGCGTTCAACGAGGAGGAGTGTTTGCCCCTCCTGGCGGCCGAACTATCTGATTTTATTGAAAAAAATGCGCTTTCTGGCCAGCTGGAGTGCGTGATAATTGATGACGGCTCGTCTGACAGGACATACCAGCTTGGCCTTGATCTCGCGGGGAAATACCCTTTCATAAAGGTGGCTCGCCACTCCGCTAACCTGGGCAAGACCCAAGCCCTCATCACAGGCGCGAAGCGCGCGTGTGGCGATGTGCTCGTCATATTTGACGCTGACCTGCAATACTCGGTTGAGGACGCGTGGCGGCTCGCCTGTCGCGTTGCGGAGGGCTGGGACATAGCCGTTGGCTGGAAACAAGGGGATTACCAGAAAAAGTTCGTTTCATGGGTCTATAACAGGCTCTCGCGCTGGCTCTTTTCGCTTCCGATACACGACATGAATTCAATGAAGGCGGTGAAGTCCGAGGTTTTCCCGCACCTGGGCCTGCGGAGGGACTGGCACCGCTACATGGTTCCTCTGGCCGTTGAGAAGGGCTTCACCGTCACGGAGGAGAAAGTGACCCTCCGACCTCGCGCGGCCGGAAAGAGCAAATACACCGGTTTCTGGCGCATAGTTATAGGTTTCGCTGACCTGCTGGCGGTCAAGTTCCAGCTGACCATAATGCGCAAGCCCCTTCTATACCTTGGCACGGCCGGTTTTCTCTCCGGCCTCGCTGGGGTGCTGGTTGGCATTGCGGCCATCCTCGTGAGATACATCGCCGGAGTGGGATACAGGCCATTGCTTTACCTGGTCATCCTGCTGATCATATCCGGCCTCTTGCTGATAAGCATGGGACTGGTTGGCGAGCTGGTCGCTGGAATCCAGGATCAGCTTGAGGCAAGGGACAGATCGTGATCGGTCGCTCGTTGCTCGTTGAGTGTTCGCTTGCGTCCAACACCTTTCTTTGCTCCTCGGAAACCAAAAACCCCGAACCGAAATGATCCTCCGGCTCGGACTGGCTATTCTCGTTCTCATTACCCTTTTTGCCTTTGAAATAATTCTCGGTCCGGGCGGACTGCCGGAGGGTCCAATCTTTGCCTTGAGGCTCACCAGGGCTTTGATGGCCCTTTTCGTTGGGGCAAGCCTCTCGGTCTCCGGCGCGGCCCTGCAGTCCCTTTTCCAGAACCCCCTCGCTGATCCATATGTCCTGGGGACCGCGTCCGGCGCCGCTCTGGGATATGCCTTCGGTTTCTTCCTCGGCATCAGCAACCCCGGCGTCCTTTCGCTCCCTGCCGCGGCGGGCGCGGTGGCTTCCCTGTTCGTCGTCTATGCCCTCTCTTCGGTCAGGGGCAGGCTTTCAGGGACCCGGATGCTCCTGGCGGGCGTGATGGTTGGGTTCTTCGCGTCCGGCCTGGTCGCTGTCCTAATGATCCTGGCAAAGGCGGAAGCCATAAAGACCTTCTATGTCCTGTGGGGAAACCTTGGCGTGGTGATAACCCGTGGAGATGTTCCATACCTCGTGATCCTGGCCCTT
>CBFGJU010000145.1:0-3242 GCA_965649155.1 Caldifarciminota bacterium
ATGGTGTCGCCTACCCAGTCAGCATAGGCAGGGTCACCACCGGTCACCACGCACACGATGTAGTCAGAGTTGTAGCGCCCAACTGCGAGCGAGGGGTGAAGCCCTGTCATCTGGGATTCCCACCAATACATGTTCAACTCAACCCACCCGGAATCCGGATCCCACTCCCTTATCCACGAGGGGTCAACATACTTGCCTATGAGGGCGAGCGCGCGCGGGTCAACCTCGGGATAACCGTCGTTGTCCCGGTCACCGAAGTCATCTATCCCGTCCATGTTCATATCCTCGTAGACATCCATGTTGGTGTTCAGTTTGTAGAGACTACCCCTCATTTCCATGTATGTCTTGGGGGAGAACAGGTAGTTTATCCCACCGACATACTGCCTGCTATTGTTGGAGCTTACGGAAAGGTGGCTAAGGGCAATCCTCCAACCCGGATCGTATTCTCCCTGAAGCTGCTGGCTTCCGACCGTAGAGAAAAACAGCTTCAAGGAGTTAGTGGGGATGAATGTCACCTTCGTTTGGTCGGAGAGCTGCTTGTTGCTATTGCCGGGGAAGCGGGTTCCGTCCCATGTCCAATCCCACGAGGTGAAGACCTTGAGCTTGTTCTTTGTGAACGGGATGGGTGTGCCCACGCTGAACTGGTATCGGGTCATGTTCTCCCTGTGGCTTACGGGCAGGGTGTATTCGCCATCCTTCCAATACTGGTTGTAATAGAAAGACGGTATCTCCGTGTTCTTGATGCCCATGGAGTCGTATGCCTTCCACCTGGCGTTTTCGTAGGCGAACAGCGAATCGTAGGAGTAGGGGCCATCAGGGCGCATGTAGTCCTTGGTGAACCACTTCATGTAGGGGTCGCCCTCGTTGGAGTTAAATATGCTTCCTCCTGGCAGGGCGGAGGTCCTGGCAGTGAAGTTGAACTCCGGCTTGTTGCCGGCCTCCTTGGTGCTGACCGATATGACGCCGGATGCGGCTGAGCCATACTCAGCGCCGAAGCCTCCCTTGGAAACCGAGGTCTCCTGGATGGCGTCAAGCGGAAGCTGGGTCGCCTGGTAGCCAGTGTAGGGGTTGCGTATCTCAGCGCCATCAACCACGAACGCAACCTCGCCGGGACGGCCGCCACGCACCTGGAGATACGCGCCATACTGTTTCACGCCTGTCTGGAGCAGGATGGCCTGTTCCACATTGGACACGGGCATTGCCGCTATCTTCTCGGCGCGGATGTTGGTCACGGAAGCGGTGACATCCTTCTTGATGATGGGTTCCTTGGCTATCACCTCTATGACCTTCATGGTCACCGCGCCGGGCTCCAGCTTGAAGTTCAGCTCAACGGTCCTGTCCACGTCCACCTTGACATTCTTGTATGTCATGGCACCGTAGCCGACCATCTGCGATGTGATGGTATAGGTGCCAGGCGAGACGCGCAGGATGACGAAGTAGCCGTTCTCGTCAGCGGCCGTGCCCTGGCCTGTTTCTGCTATCTTGACGCTCGCCCCAGCAAGGGGGTCTCCGGTCTCCGAGTCGGTTATACGGCCAGCTATCTTGCCGTATTCGCCGGCCCAGGCCAAGCCGCCCAAGAGGGACACGAGCGCCAGTATCCTGGATAGTTCTTTCATCAGCACAACCTCCTTTCCTTTTTGCATCAGTTTTTTCTGCTCTATTTGAGTTTGAAAGCAAAGGGTATGTTGACCCTAACCCTCACCTTCCTGTCTCCCATCTGCCCCGGAGTGAACTGGCACTTCTTCGCCGCGGCCAGTGCGGGTGCGTTGAAGACCTCGTTGGTTGAAGAGAGGACTCGCTCCGTTCCGGGTATGACCTTTCCGTTCTCGTCCACTATGACCTGTATGGTAACCCTTCCCTCTATGCCAGCGTTCCTCGCTATCTCAGGGTATTCGGGCTGGATGAACGAGGTCATCTGGGGCGGGTTTTCCACCGCGTAGAACTCGTAGACCTCCTCCACCTTTGGCGGCGGGGGAGCCTCAAACTCGGAGAACTCTATGGTTGTCTGTATCTCAACCTCTTCCTGCTGGGTTTCCTCCTCTCCGGCTTCTGCTACCTCAACCTGGACCTGGGGCTTTGGCGGAGGCGGGGGCGGTTCTTCTATGTTCTCCAGTTCGGCCATCTCCTCTATTCTGGTCACATTCTCAACCTTCTTCTCGTATGGGCTTATCCGGAGGCCCTTCACGAACATGAACATCAGGATGAACGCGACCAGGGACACTGTCAGAGCCAGCTGGACATTGCGGGGATAATCATCCTCAAGCTCCAGCCCCTTGCGCACTGACAGCAGGCTCATCAACTCATCTTTCTTCTCTTCTGCCATGATCTCTACACCTCCCCGTTTCTTGTTCCTGCATATAATAACGGAAGGTTCCGGGGAATATCAAGCTGTGGACACCAAAATGCTCTGGCTCCATTAACCTCGTTCCTCATGGTTACATCCCAACACCGGCTGGTTTTTCCGGTTAGCTGTATCACTGTTCCCCTATCTCCGGCAGGGTGGCGAAGACCACCCGCAGGGCGCCTGCGTCTCTGAGGGATTCTATGGCGTTGTTGACGTTCTTGTAACGGACATTCGCGTCTGCCTTGATCACCGTTATCAGCGCGGGGTTCTCGGCTACCTTGGTCTTGAATATGAGTGTCAGCCTTCCGGGGTCCGGTATCACATTGTCGTCCACGGCCATCCTCCCGTCCTTGTTTATCCACAGAAAGCTCAGGTCACGCTGTTTTCCAAGGCGTTCCGTGGTGCGGGCTGTGGGGACTATTATCTTCAGACCCCCGCCCCTGCGAAACACGGTCGTGACCATGAAGAATATCAGGAGCAGAAAGGCTATGTCCGACATGGACGCGGTGGGAATACTGACGCGCACTTCCTTCTTGCGTTTTATCTTCATGGCCCTGTCTCCTGTTTTATGACCCCAAGAGAGACGGCCTTTGCCCCGGTGAGCTTTACCTCGTCAAAAACATCTATCATGCGCTTGTATGGGGCAAGCTCGTGGGTCCTTATGAATATGACCGCCTTGGGGTTTTCCTCCAGCTTTTTCTTGACCTCTGTCTGGACTTCCTGGAGGGTTATCTTTTTGTCGCCCGCGAAGACCTCGCCCTTGGGGTTTATGGAAAGTATGAGCATCTTCTCGCCGCTGAGCTTGACGGTCTGGGCCTGTCGCTCTGGCAGGAGCATCTTCAGACCCTTCTCGCGGGCAAACACGGTCGTGACCATGAAGAATATTATTAGAAGGAAC
>CBFGJU010000146.1:0-3224 GCA_965649155.1 Caldifarciminota bacterium
GAAAATTTCTGTTCTCGGAGGCAAAGCCATTTCTTGACTCAGCTGATATTGCCATAGGCAACCTTGAGGGCCCGCTTACAACCTCGTCCTCCTGCACCAAGAAGACCGTCAAGGGCAAGAGCTACGCTTTCAGGATGCCGCCGTGGCTCGCGGCGAACCTCGTGGACGCTGGTTTTGATGTCATGCACACCGCGAACAACCACGCGAACGATTTTGGCGAGGAGGGCAAGCGCCAGACCATATCCGTTCTTGATTCTCTCGGTATAAAGCACACCGGATTTGCCGGGGACATAGCATATCTTGAGATTGAAGGCCTCACCGTTGCCGTCATTGGTTTCGCTCATTCCCCTGGTTGTCACGACATAAGGGACATCGGGAAAGCAAAGGCAATAGTGGCCGGGGTGGATTCGGTGGCAGATGTTGTTATCGTGACATTCCACGGAGGCGCTGAGGGGCCTTCTGCCCTTCATGTCAGGGGCCAGACCGAGACCTTCTACAGCGAGAACCGGGGCAATGTCCTTGAGTTCGCGAGGGCGTGCGTGGACGCTGGCGCGGATGTGGTCGTTGGCCACGGCCCCCATGTCCCGCGAGCCATGGAAATTTACAGGGGAAGGCTGATAGCCTATTCCCTCGGGAACTTCTGCACCTGGTATGGCATAAACACATCCGGCCTCGGCGGCCTCGCGCCAATGCTTCTGGTTGAGGTTGATGGCGCCGGGAAATTCCTCGGAGCGCGGATCATCTCGTTCACCCAGCAAAAAGCCCATTATCCCCAGCTTGATCCGGATGCCGAGGCATTCAATCTGATGAAAGCCCTCACGGAAGAGGATTTCGGGGGTGGGGGAATATCTTTCGGGGAAAACGGGGAGTTTTCGCCACCGGTCAGCGAGAAACCCATCCGTGTAGCCCCTCGCGTTGAGCGGCACCCAAAGGTTGCAGGATCGGTGAGCCAGGAGCAGTGATCGTGCTATAATATGAGTATGAGCGAGATCCTCAACGAGCTTGAGCGACGCGGGGCCCTCCTCAGGGGCCACTTTCTCCTCACCTCTGGCCTGCACTCCGACGCATACTTTGAGAAGTTCAGGGTCCTGGAGAGCCCGGAGATAACCAGAAAACTTCTTTCCCTCATAGCCGATGATGTCAGAAAGCTGAACCCAGAGATAATAGCCGGACCAACAACCGGCGGCATCCTGGTCGCCTTCGCGCTCGCCGGGATGTTGGGCCTTGACGCGGCTTATGCTGAGCTTCCCCCCGATGGAACCAAGGGCCGTGTTTTCCGGCGCGATTTCCCGATAAGTGGCAAGCGCGTCCTCGTTGTTGATGATGTGATGACCACCGGCGGTTCCCTCGTTGACACCATGGAGGCCGTGAGAAAAGAGGGCGGCCAGGTTGTTGGGGTTGGCCTCTTGGTTGACCGGTCCGGCGGAAAGGACATAGGCGTCCCGGTTCTCTCGGCCCTCAGACTGGACATGACCGCGTGGCGGCCCGAGGAGTGCCCGCTGTGCCGGGATGGGCTTCCGATAACGGTCAGAGGAAGGGGAAAGGGGTGATTTCGGTTTCCGGATAAGCTTTTATCTTACTACTGCCTTGCCTCTGTATGCCCCGGCTCTCCACAGATAGACCCCGGTCTCAGGGCCTATCCGGTTTTCGCGCCTTTACCATTATTTTTCCAGCGATAAGGCATGGCGGGTTGGAAAACCCTCGTTGGGAACTCATTTCAAACCAGACAGAAGTGTTGTCATCCCCGGAACATGTTTCTAGAAGCTTCTAGATCTAGATATAAGCTACATGTTCCTGAGTGCCATCCTGGCACACAACCCGGAGAGAGGGCAAGCGCAGAGGCCCAGTGTTTCAAAATTCCAGATCACCGGAGCGGGGGAGGAATCTCGCGCCAAAGGTGGCTTATAATATCCTCATGATCTTCTGGCAAGCTCTCATCTCGGCCACCGTTGTCCAGCTCACGGTCTCCGGAGCCATTTCCCCGCCGGTCGCGGAATACCTCGCGAGGGAGATAAGGAGGGCAAACTCCGAGCGCGCCGACCTCATCCTTATAACCATGGACACCCCTGGCGGTCTTGATGAATCCATGAGAACCATAGTCAAGGAGGAGATAGCCTCTGATGTCCCGATATGCGTCTATGTTTATCCCTCCGGCGGCAGGTGTGCCTCCGCTGGGGTTTTCATTGCCGCGGCCGCGGATATAGTCGCCATGGCCCCAGGAACCAACATTGGCGCCGCGCATCCGGTCTCCATGGGGGAGAAGGCTGACTCGGTAATGCTTGAGAAGGCCACCAACGACGCGGTGGCTTATCTCTCGTCCCTTTACGCCAAGAGGGGAAGATCGGAGGAATGGGCCGGGGGCTTTGTCCGAAAATCCCTCTCCCTTTCCGCGGACAGCGCGGTTTCCTCCGGGATAGCTGATCTCATTGCCGATGGCCCGGAAGAATTGCTCTCAGCCCTTGATGGCAAGCCCGCGAGGGGCAAAACACTTGAGCTCTCCGCGGCTCGCGTGGTCAAGAGGGGAATGGGTTTCAGGGACACCCTGCTAGCCCTTCTGGCAAACCCCAACATCGCGTATATCCTCCTGATGATAGGGCTTTACGGATTGCTGTTTGAGCTCGCGCACCCCGGCGGCATATTCCCAGGGGTCACGGGAGCGGTCTCCCTTATACTCGCTTTCTATTCCTTCCAGCTCCTTCCCGTGAACTACGCGGGCGTCCTGCTTATCATCCTGGGCGTTGGCCTCATGCTCGCGGAGGTGAAGATAACCTCCCACGGGGTTCTGGGAACCGGCGGGGTTCTCTCCCTTCTTTTCGGCTCAATCATGCTTTTTGACATAAATGTCCCCTATTTGAGGATAAGCTGGGTTTCCATAGCGGTCGTCGTGCTTCTCACCCTTCTCCTGTTTATCTTCGTGATAGGAAAGGCTCTCCGTGCCCAGCTCTGGAAACCAACCACTGGAAAGGAGGGCCTCCTGGGCGAGGAGGGCGAGGCCCTTGAGGACATAAAGGCCGGAGGCAAAGGCCAGGTATTCGTCCACGGAGAGAGGTGGCTCGCGGAGGCCACGGAGGACATATCCAAAGGCGAAACCATCATCGTTGAGGAGGTGAAGGGGCTGAGGATCAGGGTGAGGAGGAGGTAACCACACAAAAGATGCCTCGGAACCCATTTCCTGCATAAAATCCTTCCCAAGCGGAACCGAAGGTCTCTCCTACGCTACGCTT
>CBFGJU010000147.1:0-3224 GCA_965649155.1 Caldifarciminota bacterium
CCTCGGAACCCATATACAATCCTGGAGTAACAGCCTGGTTGTGGGAGCTGGGTTTTGCCCCTTCCTGGAGCCATGGGGTCGGGCCGTTTTTCCTCAACCTCATGCCCCAGCTCTTCTACAGGTGGGGAGACCGGGATGCGCCACTGGGCCAGGTCTTCGCCATCTATCCGCCGGGCTTTTCCTACATCGCGTCCGCGTCTGTCAAGATGGGCCAGGGCGGCTCGCTGACATTATCTGGCTTTCTCAGGGGCGACGAAGGCGGTCTCAGGGACAAGAGGTTCTCGGTTTCAGCGAGTCTGATATTCTGAGTCCTTGATTTTCCGATGCGGATTTTTTTAGCCTGCGTTCGTGGGCTATGCCTTTTTTGCAAGGTCGGGGTTTATCCCGAACCCCTTTATTATCTCCAGGAGCTCCTCGCCAGTTATGGTTTCGCGTTCCATCAGCGTCCTGGCGACTTCCTCAAGGAGGGGTCTGTGCTTCTTGAGAAGGCCGAACGCGTATTCCTCTGCCTGCGAAACCACGCGTTCTATCTCCTCGTCAATTATCTCAGCGCTCTTTTCGGAATAAGCCCTACGGGAAACCAGCTCCTTGCCCAGGAAGACCCCTTCCTCCAGGCTGTCCAGCGCGATCGGCCCCAGCCTTTCGCTCATTCCCCACTGCGCGACCATCTTCCTGGCGAGCTCGGTGGCCTGCGCGAGGTCGTCAGCCGCGCCGGTTGAGGTCTCGCCGTATATGACCAGCTCCGCGGCCCTGCCTCCGAGCATGTATGCCAGCTTTGCCTCAAGGTAGCTCTTCGGGTAGAGGTGCCTGTCCTCTTCTGGCAACTGCATCGTCACGCCGAGCGCGAGGCCGCGCGGGATTACCGAGACCTTGTGAATCGGATCCGCCCCTGGCGTCAGCGCGGAGACTATCGCGTGGCCGGCCTCGTGGAAAGCTATATGCTCCTTTTCCTGCGGCAGGAGGACTATACTTCGTTTTGCCGCGCCGACCATTACCTTGTCCCTCGCTTCCTCAAAATCCAGGCCCGTGACGGAATCCCTGCCGTTCCTGGCGGCCAGGAGAGCGGCCTCGTTGACCATGTTCGCGAGGTCCGCTCCCGTGAATCCAGGCGTGCTCCTCGCGAGATCGGTGAAATCCACATCGTCCGCGAGGGGGATCTTCTTCGCGTGGAGCCGGAGTATTTCCTCCCTGCCCTTCACATCCGGCCTGTCCAGGACGACCTGTCTGTCAAACCTGCCTGGCCTGAGAAGCGCTGTGTCCAGTATGTCCGGCCTGTTGGTCGCGGCCATTATAACAACCCCCTGCGAGGTGTCAAACCCGTCCATTTCCACCAGGAGCTGGTTCAGGGTCTGCTCGCGTTCGTCGTGGCCTCCGCCCAGGCCAGCCCCGCGCGTCCTGCCGACAGCGTCTATCTCGTCAATGAACACTATGCATGGCGCGAGCCTTTTCGCCTGGCTGAACAGGTCACGAACCCTTGCGGCTCCTACCCCGACAAAGAGCTCCACGAACTCCGATCCGGATATTGACAGAAACGGCACATCAGCCTCACCCGCGACAGCCTTTGCCAGCAGTGTCTTGCCGGTTCCCGGCGGTCCAACCAGCAGGACTCCCTTGGGTATCCTCGCGCCCATCTTTCTGAACTTCTCCGGCCTCTTCAGGAAATCTATGACCTCGGAGAGGTCCTCCTTTGCCTCTACCGCGTCAGCAACATCCCCGAATGTGACCGAGGGTTTCTTGTCCACATATATCTTTGCCCTGGATTTGCCGAACTCAAGGGCCCTGGTGTCCTGGTCGCCGACCCGTCGGAAGAACATGAACCAGAAGAGAAGGAGGAGGGCTATCCAGGGAACCGATGATATGAGGAGCTCCAGCCAGATCTGCCTTCCCTTTGACTTTACTTGGACATCCTTTGATACCAGGTATTTTGCCAGGTCAGGGTCATCAAACGGGAGAGTTAGCTTGAATCTCTCGGTGGGTTCCTGGGTCGCGCTATCGCCCAGGACGACCGGTTTCGCGAATACTCCCTCAAGGTTTTTCTCGGTGAAGGTTACTTCTTTCACATTTCCGGCGTCAACCTGGGACAGGAACTCGTCCAGGGACACCGATTTCGCCCCTGTCCTCATTCCTCTTATGAGGTTGAAGATCAAAAGCGCGCCGCCTATGATGACGGCCCAGATCAATATTGTCCTTATGACGCCGGCCGATTTCGGTTTCTCTCCGTCCATTTATTTCTCCCCGGTTTTAACTGATCTCACGCAGGCCAGGTGCCTCCCGTAGCCAGCGTAGTCAAGGCCGTAGCCGACCAGGAACTCGTTCGGAACCACAAATCCAACATAATCAACCTTAACGGGAACCTCCCTGCGTTCCGCCTTGTCCAAAAAAGCGCAAACTGCGATGCTTCTGGGTTTCTTTTCTCTGAGGTATTCAATTATCCGCGAGAGCGTCCTTCCGGTGTCAACTATGTCCTCAACCACTATCACATCCCTGTCCGAAATGGAGGCTGAGATGTCCTTTGTTAGCCTCAGGACGCCCGGGGTGTCCCTATCCTCGTATGAGGAGACCCCGATGAAATCTATCTCCACATCCATGTCCAGGGCCCGGCAAAGGTCAGCCATGAAAATGAACGCGCCGTTCAGAACGCCCACCAGAACGGGTTTCTTGCCCTCGTAATCCCTTCGTATTTCTCGCGCCATCTCGGAGACCCTCTCAGCTATTTCTTCCCTAGAAATCGTAAACCCAGAACTCATCGGAAAGTCTCCTCACTATCAGCTTTAAGTTTTTCTTTCCGGGCATTCTCCATTTTGCAAACCCCGGAATCCAGAATACCTGGTTTTCCTTGACTGCAAGAGGCATCAGGTCTCTTCGCCAGGCCGGTATGCGCAGGCTTATCATCTTGTCCTTCAGGGGTTTTTTGCCCCACCTATCCCCCGGCCTCCTGGTTCTTATCGTAAAGGGCAATATAGTTTCCGGGAAAACCTCGGAAAGCTGTCCCGCGCCCGTTTCGTTCATCGTTATTTCAATCTCAAGGTTCAGTTCCGGAATCGGATATACCCCTTCCCCCCTGACCAGGATTTCCCCGCGCCACTCAGGGGCCTCTTTCCTGTAGAACCTCAGGTCCCCCTCGGATGCCTCTGCCCTCCAGCCATCCGGAAAGTATATTATGCCACCCTTTCCCATTATCATCATCGTGTCATCAAGGTGCTGGGCAGTCAGTCCGGGAACCG
>CBFGJU010000148.1:0-3187 GCA_965649155.1 Caldifarciminota bacterium
CTTTACGATGTGATCTTGACCAATCCGCCTTTCGGCGGCAAGGAGAACAAGGACGCGCAAACAGGTTTTGCCTACAAGACCTCATTGACCCAGGTTCTTTTTCTCCAGCATGTGATTGACAACCTAAAAAGGGGCGGGCGATGTGGTATAGTCATGGACGAGGGGGTTCTTTTCAGGACCAACGAGAACGCTCTTGTCCAGACCAAACGAAAACTGCTTTCGGAGTGTAATCTCTGGTGCATTGTCAGCCTTCCCCCGAATGTTTTTGTGAACGCTGGCGGGGGCGCGAAGACCAATCTGCTTTTCTTCACCAAAGGCGAGGACACAAAGGAAGTCTGGTATTACGACCTCTCACATGTCCATGTGACCAAAAAACAGCCCCTGACATTCCAACATTTTGAGGAGTTCTTTAAGCTACTGCCCGAAAGGGCCGAAAGCGAGAACAGCTGGAGGGTTTCTATTGATGAAATCAAGGAGCGAAATTACGACATCAAGGCCGTCAATCCCAATCGCAAACCAGTTGAGGACACGAGAACGCCAGAAGAGCTGGTTGGAACATTGGAGTCTCAAACCCTTGAGATTCAGGAGATAATTGAGAGGCTAAAGAAGATGTTGTAAGCCACACACCGGCCTTATAATATTCGCCCTGGCCCCATCGTCTAGCGGTTAGGACACCACTCTTTCAAGGTGGCGGTGGGGGTTCGACTCCCCCTGGGGCCATTGCGGGAATATCCATCACCGGTTCTCAACAAAACAATTGCGGGGGCGAGAACCCCCGCATATCCTGATTGGCTTCAACAAACAACCGCTATGGCTTCAGCGCGACGAACCTCTTCACGCCTCCGTTTTCCAGGTAGAAGAGGACGGGCTTTTTGCTATCCTTATACCTGTCCGCGGCCTTCTGCAGGTCTCCAAGGCTCTTGATCTCAATCTCGCCTATCTTAAGTATCCGGTCGCCCTTGACCATGCCGGCGCTTTCGGCCTTTGAGCCTGGCTCAACCCCGGAGACAACCACGCCTCCGTCCTTCTCTTCAACGGAAAGTCCAAGCCAGCCGGCCTTTTCGGGCGCGGAGGGTTTCTCCGCGGTCTTTCCGGACGAGGAGAGCTCCGGCAGGGTTCCGAGAGTAAGGGAGAACTCCTTCTCCTTGCCATCCCTTATGGCCTTTATCTTGACCTTTTTGCCAGGCCCCTCGTGCGCGACCAGTGTCCTGAGGTGCTGGACATCCCTTACCTCGGTCCCGTTGAAGGAAACGATGAGGTCTCCTTCTTTCATGCCAGCCTTCTCCGCGGGCGCACCCTTCTCAACCCAGTTGACCAGCGCGCCGCGCGGCTTGTCCAGGCCATAGGCCTCGGCTATCTCTGATGTCACGGGCTGTATCCTGATGCCCATGTAGCCGCGCTCAACCTTGCCCTTTGCGACAAGTTGATCGGCCACGGACTTCGCCAGGTTTATGGGAACCGAAAAACCTATGCCGTTGTATGTGCCTGTCAGGGAGGCTATCATGGTGTTGACGCCTATCACCTCGCCGTTGATGTTGGCCAAGGGGCCTCCGGAGTTGCCGTGGTTTATGGCCGCGTCGGTCTGGATGAAATCCTGGAAGTCAGGCCCCTCGGACGCGGAAACCCCTGTCCTGTGGAGCGCGCTTATGACGCCCACCGTCACGGTCGCGGAGAGGCCAAAAGGCGAGCCTATGGCTATGGCCCAATCTCCGACATGTATGTCGTCGGAGTTGCCAAGCTTGGCCAGCTTCAGATCCTTGCTGGTCTTGATCCTGAGAACCGCTATGTCCGTTGACTTATCAGCGCCAACAACCTCAACATCCTTTATCTCTGTCCCATCGTGGAGCTGGACCACTATCTTGGTGGCGCCCTCTACCACATGGTTGTTGGTCATCACCAGGTATCCGTCCTTGACCTTCTCATATATGAAGCCCGAACCAAGGCCCTCGGCAGGCATGGGGTTTTCGGGGAACCTGAACTCAAACTCAAAGGGGCCGAAGAACTTCCCGAATGGCACCCCTGGAACGCCGGAAACCTCTTTCTCAACCAGTATCTTCACCACGCTCGGCTCAAGCTCTGCAACGACCCTTGAGAACGGGTTTGAGTAAGGCCCCGTGTCCGGCTCATAGGCGCCGGAGGCGCCCATTGTCTGCGCCCTGGTTTCGGGCGAGCATCCGAGCCTCGCGGAGAGAATGAGTCCAGCCGCGAGTCCCAGGCCTACCAGTCCCGCTGTCCTCATCCAGCTCAGCATGTTTCCCTTCATCTCAGAAACCTCCATTTAATAACCTTTTTTCGTCTCAGCGCGGGTCTTCCAATCCTTTCAGCGTGTTCCCGTGGCAGGTTTTAACCCGCTGCCCAAAAGCCAATCCTGTGGCAAGTTTTAGCCTGCCGAGCTATCAATCCGGCTGACGAAAAACCTGTGCAGTCGGGCATCATCCGTCAGCTCCGGATGAAAGCTCGTGGCCATAACCCTTCCGGTTGCTACACCGACGGGTTCGCCGTTCAACCACGCTATGGGTTCCGCATCCCCGGTATCCTTTACGCGCGGGGCCCTTATGAAAACTCCGCGGAAGGGTTCCGGGTCAAAAGAGAGCCTGAGATCCGCCTCAAAGCTCTCGGTCTGCCTGCCAAAAGCGTTCCTCGCGACCACCAGGGGCAAAAGTCCTAGCGAAAAATCCTCCGGCTCGCCCTCAACCTCCCGCGCTAGGAGGATCATGCCCGCGCAGGTTCCGAAAAGCGCGAGGCCCTCCCCTGCCCTTTCCTTTATGGCAGTCTTCATTTCAAGGTTTTCGGCTATAATACTCATAGCCGTTGATTCTCCGCCGGGAATGATTAGACCACTGATGCCCGCCAGTTGTTCCGGATACCGGACGAGGACCGGCTCGTGACCCAGCCGGAGGATCATCCTGGCGTGGGCATCATATGCTCCCTGAAGGGCAAGGATTCCGATTTTCATGGGTTATCTTACCAAGAGCCTCGCAAATAAACACCCTTGGACACCCATAAATTATAAGCCATATCCGAATTCGGCGGCAAATCAGACGCGCTCGCCGGGGACAGCACGGAGATGACACCGGAAAAGAGAGGCGGCGGGGATGGCTATACCTCCCCCGTCTGGTTTATAATTTACCTCTAGTGGATGATCTTCTGAGAAGGGCTTATGCGCCAATAGAGAAAGCGCTCGCCG
>CBFGJU010000149.1:0-3160 GCA_965649155.1 Caldifarciminota bacterium
CCACCGAGAGGATGTCCCTGATTATGCCGCCTATGCCCGTCGCGGCGCCGTGGACCGGCTCAACAGCGGACGGGTGGTTGTGGCTTTCCATCTTGAACGCGGCGCACCAACCGTTCCTAAGCCGGACTATTCCAGCGTTCTCGCCAGGGCCCTGGACGACCCAGGACGCGGATGTCGGAAGAAGTTTCAGGTATGGACGCGAGGACTTGTAGGAGCAGTGCTCTGACCAGAGAACCGAAAATACAGCCTCCTCAACAGGGTTCGGTTCCCTTCCGAGGAATCCTCTTATAGCGGTGATTTCTTCCGGGGTGAACAAGGGAGAAAATTATAAGGGCCGGGGCCGGGCGGGTGCAGGGTGTATTCGCTGGGCCGAACAAAGGGCGACAGTAAAAAGAGCGAGAGAAGGAGGTTTCAAAAATGATGGGACTCTTGATGGGTTTGCTGATAGGACAGAATTTTTTCGCGAAGACCTTTGCCGATACCGGGTAGCGTGGGTCTTCGCATCTCCCGCGGGGTTCTCACTGACAACCGGCAACCGATCATTTTGCTCCACTCCCCTCCCTTGCCTTATCCTTTATTCATGCTACTTAACATCCTCCTGGCAACAACCTGGACCGTTTGCCTTGACCCTGGACACGGGGGTTCGGATGCGGGTGCAACAGGGCTTTATTACCTTGAGAAGCAGGCGAACCTTGATGTGGCATTCTGGGCAAAGCATTACTTTGAGCACGCCGGTCTTCCGGGGGACACGGTGGTAATCGGCATGACCAGGACAACGGATGTGTATGTCTCCCTAGCTGACAGGGTCTATTACGCGAACTCCCAGGGGTTTGACCGGTTCGTCTCGGTCCACCATAATGCTTACAACACAACGGTTCAAGGAACAGAGACCTACTGCCATCCCAACGGATCAGCGAACTCCTTCGCTATGAGGGACAGCACCCACCCCTGGCTTCTCTGGGCTTTCGGCTATCCTGACCGCGGCGCTCAGACCGCTGACTTCTATGTGCTCAGGGAAACCGTGATGCCTGCCATACTGGGGGAGGCTTCGTTTATTGATTATCACGATGGATACGACGAATCATACAGGTTTTTTACCCACTGGAACAGGCACGACGAGCGCGAGGGCTACGCCTACGCGAGGGGGGTCTCCGGACACCTGCACATAACCCCGCCGGTCTTCCAGCAGGCATACAGCATATCCGGGACGGTCAGCCTTTCGCCGCCGCAGGTGCAGACCGTTCACCTCTATTGTTTTCTGAACTACTCGGACTCCCTGGTCGCCTACAGGGCACTACCTGGGCCGGGCGCGTTCAGGATTGACAGCCTACTTCCGGCAACATATGACCTCTATTTCTGGTCAAAAGGATACAATTCCGCTTTCATACCGAACATAGAGCTCAGCTCCGACACATCCGGGCTTTCCGCGACCCTATACGAGGCTTGGCCAGATGTCATCGCGGACAACCTTGATCCCGCGTGCTTCAGGCAGGGGAGTTGGCGCGTTTCGGAGTGGTCAACCCAGTATTACGGCTTGAACTACATCTGGGCAGATGGAAAGGGGACGAAAAGGCTCCTTTTCATGCCAGACCTTCCCCAGACAGGGGAATACGAGGTCTCGGTCTGGTTCACCCAGGGCGCGAACAGGGCGCAGAACGCGCCCTATGTTGTCCACCATGCCGGCGGAGTTGACACCTTCTACATTGACCAGACAACCGGCGGCGGCCAGTGGGTTGCCATAGGGACTTTCGGTTTCAGCCAGGGCCAGTCCGGCTATGTTGAGCTGGGGAACTGGGGCCTTCTACCTGATTCAACAAGGGTCGTGATAGGGGACGGGGTGAAATTCTCGTCAACTACAGGCACAGGCGAAAACAACGAGGCCTCCCTCAGACCTTTCTTTGACCAAACGAGCATCGCGCTGGTCCTGCCTCCGGATCACTCCGGCGCGAAAGCGAGCGTGTATGATCCGGCCGGAAGGCTGGTCCAAAGCCGTTCAATGGTGCCTGGCGAGAACCACTGGGAGATCAGAGGGCTTCCGAAAGGGGTCTATTTCCTGAGGCTCATCTGGGAGAACCGGGCCCTCGTTTTCAAGTTCATAACGAGGTAAGGGATGCGCTTTTATCACGCCAAAAAGGAGGACACGGAGAGGTCATATCCCTGCGCGTGCGAGCCGTGGGACATATTCGGGCCCGAGGCCCTCGCGGCCTCAAGGGCCTGGCTAAGGGATCGCCTGGGCGCGCCCCACGAGTCATTCCAGGCAGAGGATGAAAAAGGGGATGTCGTGGGGGAGATCCTCTGGGCCTGGTCGGAGAAATCGCTCTCGTCCCTGAGGACAGAACCGCAAGTCGCGATAATATCCTGCGTGTGGGTCAAAAGCCAGAGCCGGGGGAAAGGCATCTGGAGGGGGATGCTGAAAGCTCTTGGCGATGACCTGATGGCAAGGGGAGCAAAGGGTATCCTGGTTGCCGCGACGGATTACGAGGGCTACATGCACAGGGAGCATTTTCGGAAGTCGGGGTTCAGGGTCCTGGGCGAACATGAAGGCACGATCGTCATGTTCTATCCCCTGGGAGCTGAAACCGTTGAATACGGGTTCGCCAAAGAGCATGTGCCTCCAGGGCCAGATGATAAGGTGACAATCCACATCTTCAGGAACCTGCTCTGCCCCATCGCGCCAGAGCTGTTCACGAGAATAAAAAAGGTGGCAAGGGAATTCGGTGACAGGATTCAGATCATAGAGGTGGAGTCAGACCGCCAGGCCCTTGAGAAATACGGAACTGCCAGAGGACTTTACATAAACGGCAAGCCGAGGTTCATCCTGCCAAAGGATGATGATGTCATAAGAAAGTTGCTCAAAGAAGAGGTGAACAAGATATGATCTTTCTGATTGCACTTACCATAGAAACCGAAACCCTCTGGGTTCAGCCGTCTGATCCCAGGATGTATGGGGGCGACCAGATATCAGGCGGGGCCCTGATTGCCTGGACTCCCGATCTTTCGCTCTGGATGGCCAGCATGACAGTGGTCAAGGGCCTGAAAATGAAAAGCGCTATAATGGCGCCAGGGTTTCTTTCTGACTGGTTCTCCGGCGGGATAAGCAACGCTGGCGCTTTCCTTGGGGACGGGACACCCCTTTACATAGGAGTAAAGGAAAACATAG
>CBFGJU010000150.1:0-3137 GCA_965649155.1 Caldifarciminota bacterium
TGGCCATTCCAAATGGGCCCAGATAAAGCACAAGAAGGCAAAGGTTGACGCCCAGAAGGGCAAGCGGTTCGCCAAGCTGATAAGGGAGATACAGGTCGCGGCGAGGCTTGGCGGCCCCGATCCTGACCTTAACCCCAGGCTCAGGCTAGCGATTGACAGGGCAAGGGCCGCCAACATGCCCATGGACAACATAGAGAGGGCAATAAAGAAAGCCACAGGGGGCGAGGAGGGCGCCGGTTTTGAGGAGACCATATACGAGGGGTACGGCCCCGGTGGCGTTGCTATACTGGTTGTAACCCTCACTGACAACAAGAACCGGACCACGGGCGAGGTCAGGCATGTCTTGACAAAATATGGCGGCAACCTGGGCAAGTCCGGAACCGTCGCGTGGCAGTTCAACGAGAAGGGCGTTATATATGTTGAGAAGGCTGGCGCGGGGGAGGAGGAGGTTCTCGCTGTTGCCGCGGAAGCGGGAGCGGAGGATTTCAAGACCCTCTCTGATACATACGAGATAACCACCGAGGTCAAAAGTTTCGGCGCGGTCCGGGCCGCAGTGGAGGCCGCTGGGTTTGTCGTCTCATCCGCGGAGATAACCCGTGTCCCAAAGAATACCGTTAGGGTGGACGAGCGCGAGGCCGAACGCCTTCTCAAGCTCATAGAAGCCCTGGAAGAACTGGATGATGTCCAGGATGTCTACGCGAACTTTGACATACCGGAAGAGGTTCTGGAGGCTTTGGCATAGCGTGTCCTGTAAAGTATCGCGGGGTTAGAAAACCCCTGTCTGGACTGATATGAGAACAATGGGAATTGACCCGGGCGCAAACGCTGTGGGGTTTTGCGTTGTTGATGAAGGAAGGGTTTTGACCGTGGGGGATTTGAGGCCAAAAGGCTCCCTGGGCCAAAAGCTTCTCTTGATTCATTCCGAGATAGCCAGAGCCATTGATGAATTCAGACCAAGCATTTTGGTAATGGAGGCCGTGATATATCACAAGAACCCGAAGACCGCGCTTGTGATGGGAGCGGTTCGTGGCGTTGTCCTTCTGGCCGCGGCCGAAAGGGGCATTCCGGTCAGCGAAATATCCCCAACGACCGTAAAAAAAGCCGTATCGGGCGCGGGCAGAGCAGGAAAAGAGAGCGTGGTCTACATGGTCAGGAGGCTTTACAATATAAGGGACGAAATATCCGAACATACTGCTGATGCCCTGGCGGTCGCGTGGTGCGGGGAGACGATGATCAGGCCTTAGGGGCATGAATTGCCCCCTAGTCTTTGCCACCCTGCATTTGCTCAGACCGATGTCTTATCATTTTACTGAAAACGCAAGGAGGATAGACATGAGAATTGGATCATGTTTTGTCGGCATAGCCTGTATGGCTATCGGGTGCGCGGATGAGGGTTACCACGGAGAGGTTTTTTACTCCGTTGTGGACAACGGCAGTGCAGTGGAGCTAACATGGTCCTCGTTTGAGGGCGCGGATTACTATGAGATAAGGCTAAACGGCAACTATGAAGCAGATACCGCGGATACCAGCTACAAGGTCATAACCCCGTGCAAAACAATAGAGCTATATGCGGATTATATAGACATAGCTCCGGAGCCGGACGGGTTATTATTGGGATTTCCCCCACAATTGGGAACTAAGGGACGATCTGGTGGGGATATTCTGGCTTGATGGGGTCCGGACAGCCTGATAGGCGAGGGCGACCATTTCGGCAAGCTCCTCGTTTCGGACTACAACGCCAACGACAGCGGCTATCCGTCCGCGATCACGGACATCTATTACCAGGCTGAACCAATGCTCAGATGGCTCGTAACCCGTTAGTTGAGAGCTTTCCGGGTACTTATATCAATCCCTTTTCCGAAAGCACATCCTCAAGGGTTGGCCTGCCTATCACCTGCAGTTCATAGCGCACCCTGACCAGGGGCTTGCGAACCTTTATGACCCTGGCAAGGTCTATGGGCGTCGCGGATATTATTATCTCTGCCGGTGAGGCGTTTACGGTGGCCTCAAGCTCCTTTAGCTGGTGTTCCGAGTAGCCGAGCGCCGGCAGGACATCCTTCACATGCGGATATTTCCTGTAGGCCTCGGCTATTGAGCCGACAGCATATGGGGCCGGCTCCAAGATCTCCGCGGCGCCAAAAAGCCTGGCCGCAACCCAGCCAGCGCCGTAACGCATCTCTCCGTGGGTGAGGGTGGGCCCATCTTCTACCACCAGGGCCTTTTTGCCTTTTATCGCCGTTGGATCGTCAACGAACACCGGGCTCGCGCCGAGGATTATCCGAGCGCGCGGGTTTATTTCTCTAGCAGAGTCTATAACAGCGTTAATCCCGTCCAGGTCAGCGGAATCAATCTTGTTTATAAGGATGACATCCGCCATCCTGAATACGGTTTCGCCGGGGTGATACCTGCACTCGTGGCCTGGCCTCAGGGGATCGGCAACCGTTATGAGGAGGTCCGGTTTGTAAAACGGGAAGTCGTTGTTTCCTCCATCCCAGAGGATGACATCCGCCTCGGCCTCGGCCTCAGCGAGTATCTTCCCATAGTCAACGCCGGCATAAACCACTCGTCCGGCCTGGATGTGCGGCTCGTATTCTTCCCTTTCCTCTATGGTGCACCTGTGTTTTACGAGGTCTTCCATTGAGGCGAAACGCTGACAGACCTGTTCTTTAAGGTTGCCATAAGGCATGGGGTGCCTTATCACAACAACTTTTTTGCCATGCCCCTCAAGGATCTCGGCAACACGGCGGGTTGTCTGGCTCTTGCCACATCCAGTGCGGATCGCGCAGACCGCGACAACGGGTTTCTTTGACTCCAGGGTGGTGTCTCCGGGGCCCAGGAGCATGAAGCTGGCTCCCGCGGAAAGCGCTCTTGACGCGGTGTGCATCACATGCTCGTGGGTTATGTCCGAGTAGGCGAAAACAACCAGATTCACTCTCAGCTCGCGGATTATCTCCTCAAGGCGCTCCTCGCTGTAAATGGGGATACCCTTCGGATAAAGCTCACCAGCCAGCTCCGGCGGGTAAAGCCTGTCCGCTATGTCCGGTATCTGGGTCGCAGTGAAACCAACGACCTCGTGATCGGGGTTGTTCCTGAAAAACAGGTTAAAATTGTGAAAATCCCTTCCAGCGGCTCCAAGG
>CBFGJU010000151.1:0-3119 GCA_965649155.1 Caldifarciminota bacterium
TGGGTGACTTACAGGACAAGGGACACGGAGCTCTTCGGTAGCTTTACATCAGATCTCATTCCTGAGTTTTGGGTAGCTTTGTATTTTGAGCTCGCGCGCGGCAATTGCGGTTTAGTCCCACGATAAAATAGCAATGACCTGCCGGTTTTGGTCAGGTTTGTTTCAACCCATAAGAACAGGGATCTCAGATGTATACGCAGAAGCCCCGCTTGCCCAAATCGTTTCCTTGTCTGCCCGCTAGAACAGCCATCCAACATAGGCGTGCGCGGCCCACTCCCCGTCCTTGTTCACGGAAACATCCCCGCCAAGATAACCCGATGCGACAGTGAGGGCCCCTCCGCCAATTCCCCATCCCCAAATATACTGGCCGAAATCCTCTCCTGTGCCCAGCGCGCCGGCCTCCGCGAAGGGCACCAGATAAAACTCCGTCGGAAACGGGATGGCCGGATGGGTCCAGGTGTATATGAGGTTCCTCGCTTCCAGGGTTAAAAGTAGCCGGGAGGGCCCGGTTCCCGTCGGATAAGGGTAGCTCCTGAGGGCATAAAGCCCGCCCAGGTATTGCATTTTGTAGTAAGGGGTTTCCGAGGAGGCCATGTCAAGCCTCATTCTCCCCGCGAGGGTCGTTCTCCTCACGGTGCCGAACCCCCTCGCGTTCACCGAGAAGCCCTGGAAAGTTCCCTGTCCCTTCAGCTCGTGCGAGGACGAGAAGCTTATCCACACGGAAGTCCCCCGTTTCGGGTTTATCGGGTTGTCCATGTCGCCCCGCTCCCAGGATAGGCTCCAGGTCAGCAGTTCATCCGAGCTATCCCCACCCATGCATACCGTTGTATCAAACAGCCTGTTCTCGTATGAGAGTCCAGCCTTCAGCAGGTTCGGCCACCTGAAGGCCTTTCCGAGGCCAAAAGACGCGCTCGTCCTTCTTTCGGTCATTTCCTCCTGCGCCCAGCTGAGGCTCCCCCAGAAAAACGATAGATCAAGGGTGCCCGTGTGTCCGGGCGTTGATGGCTTGGTGTAGCCAGCCGTGAGCGCGTCCATTCCGCCGATGTAGCCTCCCAGCTTGCCCCTGTGGGCCCTGCCCCAGAGGTTCTGGAAACCCAATATGAGTCCCGCTGTCCAACCGCTCCTGTCGTCGTAGCCAAGGGTTGGAGAGGGTATGACATAGGGCAGTTCGTAGAAAGCGAACCAGATCTCAACGCTTGAGTCTCCGAGCGCACCGGCTCCCTTGACGAAAGCAAAGATACCGGTTGCCATCAGACCCTTTTCCCTGTCGGCTATAAGGGAATCCAGCGCGGGCTGGCTCCCCACGGACGAGAAATCCTCCAGCCGGAGCTCCTCCCTGAGAAAGCCCTCTGAGGTGTTGTGAATACCCTCTGTGTGGAGATTGACAGCCAGGGAAAACAGGGATGATGCGAGCATTGTCTACATTTTCGGTTCTCGGTTTGAACCAACAATCATCAGCAGGGAACCGTTAACCAAGTTATGGCCTCGCCCTTACCGTCAGAACCGGGATTTCAACATTTCTAAGGATCTTCTCTGCCACGCTACCCAGTAGGGTCTTGCGCAGGCCGGTCCTCCCGTGGGTTGCCATTACTATGAGGTCAACCGGGTTTTCCTCGCAGAACCTTGCGACCCCCTCGGCCGCGCCTCCTGCCTTCAGCACGAGCTTCTCTATGTCCTCGCGGAATTCCTCCCCGGTATCTTTCAACAATCCATCCATCACCCCGACCAGGGCCTCAGCAAGCGCCTTCTCGTCATCCTTGCCAAGGGGAACGCCTGGTTCCATTATGTGCAGGAGCGTCAGTTTCGCGCCCAGGTTCCCCGCTAGCTCAAACGCCGGTCGGAAAGCCACTTTTGATAACTCAGAGAGGTCGGTCAGGAGGAGAATACCCCTTATCTTCAGGGGTAGTTCGGGCTGTTTGTGGACCGTTAACACAGGACAGGGCGCGTTCCTTATAACCTTCTCGGCTGTTGAACCCAGAATGACCCTTTCCAGGCCGCTAAGCCCCCTGCTCCCCATCACTATGAGGTCTGCGCCCTCGGTCTCCGCGAACCGGGTTACCTCGGTGTATGGGCTTCCCTCCAAGAGCATCACCCTCGCGGCCACTCCCCTGTTTCTCAGTCTCCTGGCAAGATTCTCCAGATCAGCCGAGGCCTCCCCCCTTGCCCTTTCAATGGCAGATAGGTATGCTGACGAGTCCCCGATGAACGAGGCGTAGAAGAGGGGAATATCCAGGAGCACATGAACCAGCACCAGGTCAGCGTCAAACCTTGAGGCTATTTCCTCCGCGAACGGCAGGGATGCCTCTGCGTTCTCCGAAAAGTCCGTCGTCCAGATTATTTTTCCGAACATAGAGAGATTTTAATCCTCCCCGGGTTCCCGGTTCAACATCCTCTTCACCAGATCCGCGGCCTCCGGTTCTTTTTGCGCTCCCAAAAGGTAAAGGCCCCTGAACGGGTCAAGCCGTGAGGGTTTCCTGAATGTTCCGAGGAATATGCCGCCCCTGTCAATCTCGTAGCGCCTGAAACGAGACCACGGGAATCGCCTCCTGTAGAGAAACCTAGAGACCTCTATTCCCTCGTCGTCCAGGGTGTATCTGGTTGGAAGCCAGAAGGAATAGAGGGAAAGAAACACAACCACGATTGTCAGGACGCACCACCACGGGCCCGCGACGAACCAGAAGAAGATCAGGAACAGGGTGGTTATGGTTACAACCATTCCCAGCTTCACGGGGTTTTCCCGCGCGGGGTGGGATGTCCAGGAGATTTTTTTATCGGGCATCAACAGCTTCCCATATCTCGGCCTCAGGGAGCGCCCCGGTTGCGTCCGGGTTCTCCCTGTCCAGGTGCCACATCAAGGGGTTATCGTGGATGTAATTGCGAGCCTGGTTCAGCTCGTCCTCATCCCGGATGACCCTTTCGTAATAGTTTCTCTGCCAGAGCCGTTTTTGAAAAGGGGGCCAGTCGCGTTCGCGGATGCCGCGGATGTATTCGTTGGTGGTTATGGATTTGAATGCCCCGATCAATTCCCCCAATGTAGGGGCGGGTCTTGTGCGCGCCCTGTTTCGGGTTTGCTCATCCGTGGATTGGGCACCCACGAGGGGTGCCCCTACTCCCATATG
>CBFGJU010000152.1:0-3113 GCA_965649155.1 Caldifarciminota bacterium
AGCGAGGGCCATCGCGGTTGGTTCGGAGCAGGGGAGCAGGAGATCGGCCCCGATCTCCTCCACGGCTTCCAGGAATCCGAGCAAATCATCCGAAGGATCTGGAACAAGAACCTTCTCCCTGCAATACCTTGACCTGAAAAGAAAGTTCTTCTGACCCACGAGGCCCACCAGGATGACCCGGTGGCCTGCCCTGGCCAGGCTCCTGAGGCACGCTCCTGCCGCGTTGTTATGCGCTGATATTATGGCTATTCGGATTCTGAGATTATAGGCCACAGCTTTGCTACGGGGCAAATCCAGCGATGTTCCGAAAGATCAACGAAAATCTCTCTTGCCCCCTGTCCCCGATTGTCGTTGCCCCGCAGGCCGCGAAAGGCTTAAAATATCAGCGAGATGGAGTGGCTTCTTCCCCTGTTCTACATACTTCTCCTCTTGGTGGTGCCGTGGATACTCGTTGCCGGAAGGAAGGACAGGGTCTATCACCTGGTCGCGTCGCTGTATGTGCTGGTGGGTGTTTTTTTGCTCATAAGCCTGGTCTCATACAGACCTTCTGCTCCCTCATATCAGAACTGGGGAGGAATGGTTGGCCAATACTCTGCCGCGGCGCTCGTCAGATCTGTTGGTTTCGCGACCGGACTCGCGCTCGTCTTGCTCTCCTTCGCTGTTGGCGTTCTACATTTCGCGAGAAGGCTCTCTGTCGGAAGTCTTTTGCGCGCTTTTGGCGTGATAGCCGCGCTCATAGCCATGACCTCTGCCTTCCCTGCCACCGGAGGCGTTGTTCAACGCTTCATATCCGATGGGCTTGCTGGTTTCCTTGGTTGGGGAAGGTTCCTCCTCCTGGGACTCCTTTTCGTCCTGTTTCTCTGGCCGTTCTGGTGGATGGTCGGGCCTGTGAGGGATGGCGTGAGAAAACTCCTTGGCGGTGTCAGGTGGCCCGAGTTCCGCAGGAAACAAAAACCCGCGCCGGCCGAACCTGAGCCATTCAACAGGCCCGAGGAGAGAATAGAGAGCGAGCTGGTGCGGTTAGACAAAAAACCAGACAAGCACGAGGAAACCGATAACGTCCCTGAAAAAATTGAACCGGAAACCGTCCTCGGGACCCAGTGGGCCGATGAACCTGAACGCCCCAGGGAACACCACGATTATTCTGGCCAGAACCTTGACCCAAGGGCACTTCTGGCCCTCTTCAACGAGCCTCCCCCGGTCAAAGAAATGGATGATTCGGAGGCAAAGAGAATAGCTGAGATGATAACCGAGCGCCTCCGCGAGTTCGGTGTTGAGGGTAAAGTTGATAATTTCAGAAAGGGGCCTGTTGTCACGCGATACGAATATGAGCCAGCTCCGGGGGTTAAGCTTTCCAGGGTGGTTGGACTGGCTGATGACCTCGCTCTTCGGATAAAGGCCCTTTCCGTTCGGATGGTTGCGCCCCTGCCCGGCAAGGGCCTCATCGGCATAGAGGTTCCCAACCCGAGGAGGAGGGTTGTCTACTTCCGTGAGCTCGCGGAGAGGGAGGAATTTCTCAAGGCCACCGAACCCCTGACCTTTGCCCTTGGCGTTGATCCAGGTGGGGAACCGAAGTTTGAGTCCCTCGCGCGGATGCCGCACCTTTTGATTGCGGGGACGACCGGCTCCGGCAAGTCTGTTTGCATAAACACCCTCCTGTCCTGTTTTCTCATGGCATACAGGCATCAGGACATGAGGCTAATCCTGGTTGACCCAAAGAGGGTTGAGCTCTCTTTCTATGAGGGTGTCCCACACCTCCTTATGCCTGTTATAAAGGACAGGAAGCAGGCTGGCGAGGCCCTCAAGAAGGCAGTTGCTTGGATGGAGATAAGATACAGGCACTTCGCGAGAGAGGGCGTAAGGGACATAGAGAGCCACAACCGGACCGCTTCCAACAGGGGCGACGAACCGATCCCATACATCGTCATAATAGTTGACGAATTCTCCGACCTCATGCTCACGATGGGCAAGGAGGTTGAGGAGCCGATGGCGCGGCTCGCGCAGATGGCCAGGGCAGTCGGGATTCACCTCGTCGTTGCGACCCAGCGCCCATCGGTTGATGTGATAACCGGCATAATAAAGGCGAACTTTCCGGTACGCATAGCATTCAAGGTGCCCTCAAGGGTGGACTCAAGGACAATACTGGATGAGATGGGCGCGGAGAAACTCCTGGGAAAGGGCGACATGCTTTTCATTCCGCCGGGCTCCGCGGAGCCAACCCGGCTTCACGGCCCATTTGTCTCCGAGGATGAAACCGGAAGGCTCGCGTCCGCGCTCATCCGGGATTATCTGGCGCACCGATTCCAGGAGACATTTGGTAGGACAGAGGAGGTGGCTGGGTGGGCAAAGTGGACCGTTGACGAGGGGCTTGTTCCCGCCTTGACTCGTGAGGATGAGCCGGGTGCGGAGGACAGGCTGTTCCGGATAGCCGAACGCGGTGCGAGGATTTTGGGCAGGAACCACGAGGAGATAGCGGACGATCTCGTGAACCTGCGAAACGATTATTACATCCCGATAGAAGAGATGGAGGAGGCCCCGGTTGAGGCCCTGGCCGAAGAGTCCGCGGCCTTCTCAGGAGATCTGGATCCCCTCTTGCCGGAAGCCGCGAGGCTCATAGTCGCCAGGGGCCAGGGCAGTGCGACAATGCTCCAGAGGAAGATAAAGGTCGGGTTCGCCAGGGCCGCTCGCATAATGGACCAGCTGGAGGAGCTTGGAATAGTTGAACCAGGCGAGGGAACGAAATCGCGCAGGCCCATTATCTCAATAGAGGAGCTGGAGGCGAAGCTCCGAGGCCTGGGCCTATAGCGACATCGCGAATTGCCGAGCTCGTTGATCGCTGGTAGCTAGCAACCGTTATAATATTCCCCATAGCGAGGGTGCCGGAAGCCCAGACGCGCCGATTTGGCAATGTAGTGAGGCAACCTCGGATGTTTGGCGTAGGCCAATACTCTGCGGGTTCAACTCTCAACTTCACTTAGCCCATAGCTCAGATTTCGCCCCTCGCGGTTGCCTTTGGCAACGGAGAAACTTTAGAATTTTAAAGCTTAGCGAGGGTGGCGGAAAGGCAGACGCGCCAGATTTAGGATCTGGTGGGATAATCCCGTGCGGGTTCA